>DAOVXH010000202.1 GCA_030636255.1 Methanomassiliicoccales archaeon | reverse complement strand
TTCTCATCAACAGTGATGGCATCGCAGCCTGCCACACAGGATTTTCCCATACCTCTGGCAACCACTGCAGCATGGGAGGTCATGCCCCCTCTGGCAGTTAGGATTCCTTCAGAGGCAAACATGCCGTGAATATCTTCAGGCGAGGTTTCTGTTCGAACGAGAATTACTGCCTCACCGTTTTCCACCATCTCAACAGCTTTATCTGAATCAAAAACAACCTTACCAGTTGCCGCGCCAGGTGATGCATTAAGCCCTTTGGCGATTACTTTCTTTTCGGCACTTGGGTCGAATACCGGGTGAAGAAGCTGGTCCAGCTGATTCGGGTCAACACGCATGATTGCCTCTTCCCTGGTGATGAAGCCTTCCTTGTGCATGTCCACTGCGGCCTTGACTGCAGCTTGGGCAGTGCGCTTGCCGTTCCTGGTCTGGAGCAAGTAAAGAGTTCCCTCTTCAATTGTGAATTCTAAATCCTGAATGTCCTTGTAATGATTTTCCAGAATGCCATATACCTTTTTCAAATCTTCATATTGTGATGGCATTTCCTGGGCCATCTCGGTGACTGGCTTGGGTGTGCGGATGCCTGCAACCACGTCTTCACCCTGGGCGTTCATTAGATATTCGCCGTAGTATTCCTTTTCGCCAGTTGATGGGTTTCTGGTGAATGCAACACCGGTTCCAGAGTTCTGGCCGACATTTCCGAATACCATGACCTGAACATTTACCGCTGTTCCAATATCATGGGGTATGCCATTGAGCTTTCGATAGGTCCTGGCCCTCTTATTATCCCAGGAATTGAAGACTGCCTTGATTGCCATGTCCAATTGTGCATCTGGGTCAGAAGGAAAATCATTGCCTGTTTTTTGTTTTACAAGGCTCAGGAACTCATTAACAAGCTCGTCCATTGCAGCCTCGTCAAGCTCTGTGTCCAGGGTCACTCCCTTCTGGGCTTTCTTAGCTTCCAGAACTTCATTGAAATGCTCCATTTCCACATCAAGTACAACATCACCGTACATCTGGATTAATCTTCTATAACAATCCAGAGCGAAACGCCTGTCTCCAGATTTCTTGGCCAGGCCTTCCAGTGTATCCCTGTTCAGGCCAAGATTCAAGACAGTGTCCATCATGCCAGGCATTGATACTCTGGCTCCGGAGCGAACAGACATTAGCAGTGGATTTTCAGTGTTTCCAAATCCCTTGCCAGTGAGCTTCTCCATTTCAATCATAGCGTCCTTGACCTGGGCCCACAGCCCATCTGGATACTGTTTGTTTACCTGGTATAGATTACATGATTCTGTGGTAACAATAAAACCCTGGGGGACATTCAGGCCTATTCTGGTCATCTCTGAAAGGTTGGCACCCTTGCCGCCTAGCAGATTTTTCATTGTAGCATTTCCCTCTGAGAAAGCATAAACATATTTCGTGGACATTATCAATCAAACTCCTAAACTTATCAAGTCAGTTTCTTCCCAACATATTATATGTTATATATAATGGTAAATACGATTAATGAAAATTACATGACCAAATGTAAATCTCTGGAGTCGGAGAACTCATTCCAGCCAGCATCATCAGGGTTTGACCTGTGCCTTCTGAGCCTTTCCTCTTTCATATCCCTGCGCTGGTCTATCTTGGCATTTGTTCTCTTGTTGAGCATGGCCATGATTGGTGTCTGCCCGTCCAGAGTGAGCTTGTCAAAATGCACACCATTCCTTAGCATCAGGGCCTTGAGAAAACTTAGTCTGTGCTCCTGCAAATCTTCCATGTCTCTCTTGAACTGCTTCGTCCCAATGGCCTTCCAGGGCTTGTAGTTCTCCAGAGATTGCATCTCTAACTGGCATTCAAATTCCATGTGGCTAATCTCGCCATTCACCCGCTGTGCCATTAATTTATCCAGAATATGCTTGGTCCAGAGCTCAGAATCCACCATGACTTCCATTCCTGGAAAGTCTGTAGCTGGTCTCCATTTTCCACCGTCACGTTTTGCCTCCAGAAATAAAATTCGTGACATTTGCAGGCTGATGTCCCTGGCCTCTCCGTAAACATTGGAGTTATTGGTGATGTAAAGGTTGACTTTAATTTCCTTTTCCTTCAAGCTCTTGATTAGTTTGTAAATCGCACGAATACGTTCTCCCAGCCTGCCTGACGGTATAAATGGGTCGTTCAATGCCTCATTCTTGTCCAGTCCGATTATTCCACCCTCTTCGGCAGCTGTGGATTTTGTCTCCCCAAGAACAAGGTTGGTGACCCAGAGATGTATACTTTCGGTCCTCATGAGCGGAGGAAGGGTGCTGTTCCTTGTCATTACAAAGAAGTTCACTTCATCCAGTTCCTTGGAATTAATATGGGATCGTGGAAAAGTTCCTGAAAAGTCCTGCCTGTCTATGATGGCCCGCATATTGCCACTCCAGGTGGCATTGGCAGATACCAGCGTGGGGTTCCCATCCTGATAGGGAACATTTTCCAGGAATCTACCTTTATTGAGTATCAAGTTCTGGTGAAAATTGTCTGTCAAACCTTTCAGAGACAGGTACATCCCCTCTTCTGGCTGGATAAAATAATCTGGGTGGCACAGCAAAATATCATCGCCTAATAGATGTGCCTCCTCGCCATCATGCAGTAATCCGTTCAAATCATCAGTGGAATGGGCACTCTTACCTCCCCAACTTACTGCATTGAATATGTCCAGGCTTGTTTTGAACTCACTGGACCCATTTTC
>DAOVXH010000189.1 GCA_030636255.1 Methanomassiliicoccales archaeon | reverse complement strand
TAGCCCACGAAAAGGTCCCGATTGCTGTAATTCAGCCCAAGCTCATGGAGTGGCATGAACAGTATCAGAAGAATTCCAAGAAGCCATAATGAATAGTAGCCAGTTAATCTTGTAGATTGCTTGACCTGGGTAACAAGCAACCCAACGCCAATTATTGTAAATATGGCTCCGAATCCTATGAGCATCATGAATGTCTGGCTGTCAGAGCCATCTACCTGATACATCAGGGTGGAATATGCCACCATGGCAATACCGGTGAGAATGACCAGTGTAACCAGTACCATCTTGCTGTCAAACTTGAGCCTATTGATTTTGAGGAGTGCCATCCCAAGCAGAAAAATAAGCAGTATAATACCCACAAATGCCTGATTGAATATTTCTCCCTGGACCAGTTCCCAGTCACTGAAACTCACTGAAAGGGCAACAAGCAAGGCTATGAGCGCCTCAAGCCAGATTACTGTCCGGCCCAAGGAATACTCTTTCTGGACAAATAATCTTTTTCCACCTAGCTTCCCGGGATTCACAACTACGCCTCTCTGTCCTGTTAGGGAAATTAAAAGGAATAAAGTTTTCGCCTTTTGCAAGCAAAGTAGCCTGCAAAAGAGGGATTTTTCAAATGCTCTTTAGCACTATGGCGGACAGTAAACCCCTGCCTCTGAGTCATCGAATAGAGTTATGCCATCATGAGAAATTATCACATGGGTCTGGTCAAGGCCATATCCTCGGCCCTCGAACTCATACATCACAACGATGAATTCTTCCTGATTGGGGCCTATATCCAAAATATTATTTGAGACCGAATCACCGCCCAGGGGTTGGCCCTTTTCAACTGTGAATTCTCCATAATCATCCCAGAGTGTCACTGTATTGTGAAATTCTTGTATGGTTGTCACTTGAATTCCGTTGTGGGCTACATCATCATGATTGGTTATTCGCAATATGATATACACAGGAGTCCAGCTATTGTACAACTTGTAGGTTCCATAGTCCTCGGCTGGCAGAGAATAAGTGTCATTGAAATACACTGGTTTATAGAGTTCTGGATAAGCAGCCACGTAGAAAAATATTCCTGATTCGTTTACTATTGTCCTATCTGCGTAGTGAGCATATTCAATGGTATAGCTAAGGTTCAGTAATCCGGTGAACTCCGGGTCTGGTATTGGCTCGGGTTCCGGGGTCGGCTCAGGTTCGGGTACTGGCTCTGGAACACATATTTCAATTGTCTTTGTATCATATCCCGAGGAGCCGCCATTGTCCTCAACTGTAAGGGTTATGGTGTACTCCCCTGGCTGATTATATTTGTGTATCATTGAATCTCCACAGGATTCCTGACCATCTCCAAAGTTCCAGAAATAGGATGTTATCCATCCATCAGAGTCATATGAGTTTGTGCCGTCCAGGTAGACCTTTAGCTCATATGGATAATAGGAAATGGCAGCCACTGGCGGCGTGTTTGGAGATGCATATTCCAGAACCATTGTAGTGCTGAAGAATGGGCCTGGCTCCCTGAAGGGGAACGTTGTAGTCTCGCCTTCTGGAGCACTTGGTAATCCAAGCATTTCCCCATGCAGGAGAAGGTTGAACCTATCATTGACAATGAGCTCATTGCTTATTGGAATGGCATACTCAAAACCAATATCTCCACATGCAAATTCAACTCCGCTATTGCCCATATTGTCCACAACTTCCATGGATGTATCTCTGTCCCAATCAATTCTTATCCAGTGACCGTCGTCGGCCATTAGGCTGCCTGGATAAGTGGCCCTGACACCTATGTACAATATTCCGTCATCGTGAACCATGTAAATCTTGCCTACTGGTTCAATTTCGCTGGTACACCAGAGATTGCCTACCAGACTTGAGGCTGGCCACTCATTGCCTACTATACCATCAATGCTTCCTCCCGGCAGACTATGTGGCATTATGAAATGCTCCTCCTGGTCATTCTCGTAAACAGGACTTGCACTGCTCCCTATTGCCAAAAGCCCCAGGGGCATGAATATCAATACTGCAATCAAAATCGAGCTCACTTTCAATAAATTATTGTCCATATTTTTCCCTCTTAGGCAAATATGTTAGAGTCTGTATTTAAGGAATTTGGTACGGCCTCTTGTATATTATTTAAGGGTTGTGGTTCCTCTATGCACTTCTAACATTTGCATTAATAATATGAAAAATTCAGCTAATAAACTATATCTTGGAAATCCCAGGGAGTGCCCATTTTGTGCAAAAACCACAAAATGCAACTCCCTTTCTTTCATGATGCAAGCATCAATCAATCCCAGGGCATTCCCATATTTTTTGAAAAATTCTTGCTTTAACTCTTTCTATTGAATAAAGGTTTTATGCTTGGCCTCTATTCTGGGTTCATGTTCCAGCAAAAGGGCATTACCAATATCCTGGCAGAGAAGGGCTTCACAATCAGTGCTGAAGTTTTTCCACCAAGGAACGGAAAGCCAGCCAGTATCATTCTTGACAAGCTGGAAAGATTGACTGCCCTGGACATTAATTTCATAAGCATCACCAAGGGAGCCATGGGCAGCCTTCGTGGAGGCACAGTACCAATAGGGTACATGATTTCTGAACGGTACAAAATGAACGCATTGGTTCATTTCAGATGCCGTGACATGGACAGGGCAGAGGTTGAAAATGCACTGGTTGACCACATGTATTTTGGCACAAAGAATATACTGGCCATACTGGGAGACCCAATGCCTGGTGAGGCATCGAAGCAGCTGAATCCTGCCACCCATAATCGATATGCCTGCGAGCTTGTCAAGCAAATAGCAGACATGAACAATGGAATTTATCAGCCACTGAAAAATACACCCCAGCCACGGGAGGGCATTAAAACGGATTTTTGCATTGGTGTGGCATGTTATCCTGAAGCAGAGGACATGGAGCAGGAACTTTTTGTCATGCAAGAGAAGGTTAAAGCAGGGGCCAATTATGCTGTTACCCAGATGGTGTTCTCAGCAGAAGCTTATTCATCATATGTTCAGAAGCTCAGAGAAAAGGGCATTCAAATCCCAAT
>DAOVXH010000151.1 GCA_030636255.1 Methanomassiliicoccales archaeon | reverse complement strand
TATTGAACTTTAACTGTTTCAATTTGACCGCCTCTCTCTGCAAGCATGGTTGCTATGATATTGAGTGTGGCATTCAGTGTGTTAAGGTCAGTGCCAGTCAGATCCAGGAATATTTCAGTTGTGTCCTCGGTGACTGCAGTAATAATGCCATTGATGATTGGCGGAAAGCTGAGGACTTTATCTTCTGAATCCAGAATTATCGGATACTTGTCCATGCCTTCTAAAACCCAGGCATATTCCATGCCCTTTTCATGGCGCTGAAGTATCTCCTCCATGTCCATTGGGGAAACATAACCCAGTGGTGCGAATTTAATGCTTTTCGGCTCAACTGCCTTGTAGACAAATGGAGGTTTTAAATCCCGCATATCATGGACTCCGATGGCAACCTTTTTTCTCTTCCGTCCCAGGGTAATATGCAATTTCTCCTGTGTCTCCATAAGCGAGGCAATAAGCTCATCGGTCATTGTGACTCCGCGAACAATACCAGATACAATGAATGGCCTTACCTCATTGACCGATGGGTCAACCTTCAAAACAACTTCTCCTGGCTTCACATCATAATTGGCCAGTCCCCTGTCCTTGCCAATGAAGTTCCGCACTGCTCTTGCCACTCCCTCTACCGAATAAAGGTCCGGGCGGTTTGGAAAAAATTCAATATTCATGGTGTCGCCGTCAACACTGTCAATGTCTGAGCCCATCATCGGCAGCATGGCTAATAATTCCTCTTGAGAAATATCCTGGCCTATTAGGTTCACCAGGTCCCGATAGCTCATTGAGATGACTGCCATGTTATTGCAGATAAAGGCCAGCATTAAATATGTTTTCCTTGCCCGCCCCAAATTGGTTCCCCCCACCCGAACTCCTCCGCTGTCTCGCACCCTTCCCCCTGCTCGGAGTTCTATGGTAAATTTGATTAATCGTAAATGCTTCCCAGCCCCCATGACCGATGAAATGCGGGTGGCAATGTACTATGGCAATGATGATGTTCGATTGGAGACAATGCCAGTTCCCAAGATAGGGCCAGGCGAAGTTCTCATGAAAATAGAGGCCAGCGGTATTTGCGGCTCTGATGTCATGGAATGGTATCGCCGGGACAAGGTTCCCCTGGTGTTAGGTCACGAGGTTGCAGGCACAGTAATTGAGGTAGGCCAGGGAGTTGAGAAATACAAGGTAGGCGATAGAATTGTTGCAGCCCATCATGTGCCATGCAATACCTGCGAGTACTGCCATGACGGCCATCACACAGCATGCCCATCGCTCCAGGGCGGGACAAACTTTCACCCGGGTGGGTTCGCAGAGTTTGTAAGATTGCCAGACATAAACGTTGACCGGGGCGTGTTCAAAATACCTGACGAGGTAAGCTTCGAAGAGGCAACCTTTGCAGAACCGCTGGCCTGTGTAATTCGGGGCCAGGATAAACTCAATCTGGCACCTGGAAAATCCGTGATAATAATTGGTGCAGGCATTTCCGGCCTATTACATGTGAGCCTTGCCAGAGCCAGGGGCGCAGGAAAAATTATTGCTGCAGACATTTCAGAATACCGTTTAGACCAGGCACTGAGACTTGGAGCAGACGAGGCAGTCATATCTGATGATAATTTAGTTCAAGATTTAATAGAAGCCAATGATGGAGAAAAGGCACAGTGTGTTGTTGCCTGTACCGGGGCAATGCCTGCGGTTAAGGCAGCCCTGGAGGTTGTAGATAAAGGAGGAACCGTCCTATTCTTTGCACCTACTGGCCAGGGTGAGACATTTCCATTCTCAATCAATGAAACATTCTGGAAAAAGGAAGTAACTTTGGCAACAACATATGCTGCTGCCCCGTCAGACCACATAGCAGCCCTTGACCTCATTCGACTTGGTGCAGTTCCGGTGACTGATATGATAACCCACAGGTTTGGACTGGCTGATTCTCAGGAAGGTTTTAATCTGGTAGCAAAAGGAGAGGAGTCTGTTAAGGTCATAATAATGCCCCAAGAATAGTATTCAGATATTAGTTTATAGATATTAGTAAGCTTAATCAGAAGCTACACACTGTCATCTAATGACTATCATCTATTAACAAGCCTGGCTTCCTTGATTATCAGCTCGCCGCGGACCCCTTCCCAGTGCTTGGTGGATTCAATAATTTCAAGCTTCTTCAGAAAATTAGGGCCGTCAATGACCAGTGTTTCGAATTCACCGCCTTCGCCGCTGATGTTTATGGAATATTTTTCTGAAATTGCATCTAGCTCTTTTAATGCATTTTCATCTAATTCTCTGCCAAGCCAGTCTTCTCCAAGGCCTTCAGCATAAACCCCAACAATTATGGTCTTGAAGCCTGCAGCAGCCATGTCCTCCAGAACATGGCGCTGATTCCATCTCCAGAGTGGTGAGAAAGACCGCATGCCCAACTCATGGCATAATCTGTCGATTCTGGTTGTTTGATAATCCGATGCAATGGCTCCGGTGAGTACGCCGGCAACGTCCCGGTTTGCAAGGGCAATTTTCAGGTCTTCCAACTCCTCTTCTTCCTTTCCCTCGGTTGTAAACTCTGAATGGCCAAGGCCCATTGCTTCCGCCAGCATGCCAGTTAATCCGATATTTGGAATATGGAACATATAGGATTCCCCATGTTCTGGAATCATTGTTATTAGGGGACCGACTGTCCAGCCTCTCTGCTGTGCCAGATAAATAGCATAGGTTGAATCTTTTCCTCCGGAGAATAGGGCCGCGACGTTCATCATGCCTAAATAGGGACTTTGGCTCAAATAATTTTGCAATGATATTTATATGTGCTGGCCAGGTGAATTTTTCATGGGTTAGTTTTTTATAGACGTTCTATTATCGGAGGGACTACCAAATTAGTGGAGGTAATTACAATGAACCAAGGACAACAACCAATTATTGTGTTAAGAGAAGGAACAGAACGTACAAAGGGAAAGGGGGCCCAGTTTAACAATATTGCAGCAGCAAAGGCAGTTGCAGATGCTGTGCGCTCAACCCTGGGACCAAAGGGAATGGACAAGATGCTGGTGGACAGCATGGGCGATGTGGTCATCACCAATGATGGCGCAACAATTTTGAAAGAAATTGATATCGAGCACCCAGCAGCCAAGATGGTTGTGGAAGTTTCCAAAACTCAAGATAATGAATGCGGAGACGGAACAACATCTGCTGTTGTACTGGCCGGTGAATTGCTCAAGAAGGCTGAAAGCTTAATCGAGCAGAACGTGCACCCAACAGTCATAGCAAACGGCTATAGACTGGCAGCAGAGGAATCCATTGCAATTCTCAAGAAATTGGGCATCAAGGTAAATCCAAACAGTGACAAGGACCTGAAGAACATCGCAATCACTGCAATGACTGGCAAGAGTATCGTGGGCAACAAGGAAGCACTAGCTACAATATCAGTCAAGGCAGTCAAGGCAGTTGCTGAAAAGAAGGGAAACAGCTATGTCGTGGACATTGACAACATAAAAATCGAGAAGAAGAATGGCGGAGCAGTTGCTGACACAACCCTTATTGAGGGAATCATCCTGGACAAGGAAAAGGTACACCCAAGAATGCCATCCAGCGTCAAGAATGCCAAGATAGCACTTATTGATTCAGCTCTTGAGATTAAGAAGACCGAAGTCGACGCCAAGATCCAGATAACAGACCCAGGCCAGCTCCAGAAATTCCTTGATGAGGAAGAGAGAACCCTCAAAAAGAAGGTAGACTTGATCAAGAAGAGCGGCGCAAACGTTGTCATCTGCCAGAAGGGTATCGATGACCTTGTGCAGCATTACCTAGCAAAGGAAGGCATATTTGCAGTCCGCAGGGTTAAAAAGTCAGACATGGAAAAGCTTGGAAAGGCAACTGGCGCAAAGCTGGTGACCAACCTTGAAGACCTCAGAGCAACCGATCTTGGAAAGGCCAATATGGTGGAGGAGAAGAAAATCGCTGATTCTGACATGACCTTCATAACTGGCTGCAAGGACGCAAAGTCAGTAAGCCTGCTTATTCGTGGTGCAACAGAGCATGTTGTTGATGAAGCAGACCGGGCACTCCATGACGCTCTAAAGGTCACAGCAGTGGCAATGGAGGACGGCGTGGCACTCCCAGGCGGCGGTTCAATGGAAATTGAATTGAGTCTGGCACTGGACAAGTATGGCTCAAAGATCGGCGGCAGAGAGCAGCTGGCAATAGAGGCTTTCTCCAGGGCAACAGAAATAATTCCATGGACATTGGCTGAAAATGCTGGTCTTGATGCAATAGACGTACTCATCAAGCTGAGAAGCGAGCATGAGGGAAAGAAGCGCAAGACAGCAGGTATTGATGTTAATACTGGAAAAGTTGTAGACATGCAGAAGGTAAACATTATCGAGCCAATGCGCGTCAAAACCCAGGCAATACAGGCAGCCAGCGAAGTTGCAATAATGATTCTAAGAATCGACGATGTAATTGCAGCACGCAAGGGCGCAGGCGGACCACCAGGCGGCGGTATGCCCCCAGGTATGGAAGGAATGATGTAAGTTCTGACCAACCCAAATAAAAAATAGGCCAGCGATTCGTCGCTGGCCTCCATTTCAAACATTTTTTAAGACAATAAAATTTTTCAGAGCAAACTCTATCAATTAAAAATGAAAATGGAGAGCCAACGACTTTCTCGTTGGCTCAAGACTTGAAAGATTTAAAGAGACTTTTTAGCCTGCTTTATTGTGCCAGACGTAATCAATGTTTCAATGGTCACCTT
>DAOVXH010000045.1 GCA_030636255.1 Methanomassiliicoccales archaeon | reverse complement strand
CAAGGAGCTCAGTGAAGCTTATGAGGTACTGGCAGACCCTAAAAAGCGGCAAACATATGACCAGTACGGTCACTCTGGACTGAATGGTGCATTTGGCGGAGACGGTTTCCAGTGGAATGATTTCACCCATCAGGCAGACATCAGTGATATTTTCGGGGACTTCTTTGGAGGTTCGATATTTGACAGCTTTTTCGGAGGCGGGAGAAGACGACGCCCGCAAACTGGACCAGCCAGGGGAAGCGACCTGAGATATGATATTCAGATATCACTCAAGGAAGCTGCAAAAGGGGTTCTGCAAAATATCGAAATACCACACAGAAAGAAGTGCAAGGAATGTGCCGGAACTGGTGCGGAAAAAGGTACTTCACCATTAACATGCCAGACATGCCATGGAAGCGGCCAGGTTAAGAATGTGCAGCAGCGTGGTTACAGTCAATTCATTTCAATAGGAGCCTGCCAGGCATGCCGTGGCGTAGGCCAGATAATAGAAAAGAAATGCCAGAAATGTCAAGGCCAAGGTTCAGTTCCAAAGACCAGCAAGATAGAGGTTAGCATTCCCCCAGGTGCAGATACTGGCACAAGACTTCGGCTCCGTGGAGAAGGAGAGGCAGGAATGCGCGGAGGCCCTTCTGGAGACCTCTATGTTATAGTTCATGTTCAATCTGACCCAACATTCCGCAGGGAAGGAACACATCTTATCACTGATGTGGATGTTAATTTTGTTCAAGCAGCCCTTGGCGATGAGATAGTGGTCAAGACCATTGATGGTAATGCCAAGATGAAGATACCTGCAGGCACTCAACCGGGCACTATGTTCCGGCTCAGGGGAAAAGGCATGCCTAGCCTTCAAGGCCGAGGAAACGGGGATTTGCACGTCCTTGTGAACGTTGCTGTCCCAGAGAAGCTGAACAGCGAGCAAAAACGTATCCTGAAAGAGTTTGCAGCAGTTGGTGGAAAGACCAAGCCAGGCAAGAAAAAGAAGTAGATTTGGCACAGTTTTTATATTGAAAGGGATTATACCCAATCGAGCAAGGACGATTCATAATGGGAATGGACGATGATTCTCCGCAAATCCAGGAAGCATTCCTGGTACACAAGAGCGGTTGCCTCATAGCATACTCCAATGCAAAGGGCGAAGATGACCAGGATTTTGACATAGTAGCTGGCATGCTAACCGCAATTCAGAGTTTTGTTAAGGATACATTCGGTGCCGGCGAGTGGTCGCTAAAGCGCCTTGAGTTTGAAGACAGGAACCTTTTCATCGAGCTGGGAGACCATATTTATCTGGCTATAATCTACAATGGCAAGGCAGATGTGAAGCTCCAGAGCAAGATAGAGCGAACAGTGGATATTGTTGAAGAGAACTTCTGGGAACAGTGCAGGAACTGGACAGGGGACATGGACGAGTGGGAAGGCTCCAAGGAGCTAATAGGCACGCTTTTCCTTCCTGAAGAGGAGGAAGAAGTCGATACCACCCCAAGATGTGAGCTATGCGGAGCCCAGATAGACCCACATGACAGCCAGTGTTCTGTCTGTGGCTATGATTTTTCACAGTTTATCTGAGGTCTTGTTTTGCTGGAACCAGATAATAAATTGATTGGTGTTTTAACGAGAGATGTAAGACTTTATTATGACCTAATGGAATATCTCAAATCCAGAAATCTCGGATTTCGTATGCTGGACTTTGAAAGAACAATTCCACATGATATAGGGGTTATACTCACATCACCGGATGAGCTGGGGACCATAGAATTTGAGCCCAAATTATCTGTAACAGACATGGAAACAGATGTGAGAAAGGCAAAGCAGGCAATGAGTGATTTGGATGAATCTCAGATTCTTGTTATAGGTGTTGACCCTGGCCCAATGCCAGGAATTGCAGCCCTGAGCAATGACAAGATAATTGAAACAAGACAGGCCCAGAACACCGCCCATGCAGCAGATATTATTTTCAGCATTTTATCGGATTATTCTTTCAGCCAGTGCATTTTGAAGATAGGCGACGGCGCACCAGAGGAACGAGACCAGATTATAGAGATGGTGTCAGGCAGCTTTGACCTTGTGGAGATTGTGGACGAGGCTAGCACCTCCAAAAATCGGAATCATGAGGATTCGGCTGTGCGGATTGCACGGAGCCAGAAGGATTAATTAATACAATATATATTCAGCATTGAGGGAATGTATGGAAGACGTGGACATTGGGGAATGGAAAGTTCTGTGCAAGGCTGATGAATATAGCTTCAGTGATTATCTGTCCAGACTGGAAAAATGGAATGCAATCAAGATAACCAAGACCAATATTGAAAATACTGCCGAATTCAAGGTTAAAAGAACAAGATCCAAATATGATGAAGTAAAGGACAGAGAAGGAAACACACATCATCCTGCAGTTCCTGCCTTGGGAGGCGCTTTGGAGATTAAACAAGTTGAAGGGGATATCATGTTGAAGTATAATCTCTGGATTGATAAAAAAGCAAAAATACGTATTTTGCCTTCATTAATTATTGCATCGATTTTAAGCGCTTTTAGCTATTTTATTATTACCCAAAATGATACGGAACCAAAAGTGGGACTAGTAATCTCAATAGCCGTATTTTCAATAATCATGGTTCGAAGATTGATTCCACGCTTTCTAAGAAAACCATATCCTGGCTTCACTCTTAAAAATCAGAGAGTTCAACTGGATTATTACCTGTACCAGGAGAATAAAGACTGGCTCGAATAATTACTTCAACCATTTTCCGTTCTTGTAAATAACTTCACCATCAGCAATGATTTCAGCGTTCCTCTTCATATCTTTAATCATATCCCAGTGTATAGCTGACTTGTTCTTTGCCTTGGTCTCTGGATATGCCATTCCAATGGCCATGTGGATTGTACCGCCAAGCTTCTCATCAAATAATATGCTTTTAGTGAATTTCTTGATGCCATGATTGGTTCCAATAGCAACCTCTCCCAGACGGCTGGCTCCCTCATCTATCTTGATGATGTTCTGGAGAAGTTTATTGCCTTTCTCGGCATGGGCCTTTACGATTTTACCCTTCTTGAACTCCATGGTAATGTCCTCAACTTCATTGCCCATGTGTATGCTTGGGAATGTGAATCTTATCTTACCTTCAACACTGTTCTCCACCGGGCCTGTGAATACCTCACCGTCTGGCATATTAAATTTACCATCGCAGTTTATCCATTTGCGGCCTTTAACAGACATCTTCAAATCAGTGTCTTCGCCGTAGAACTCCAGCTTGCTAACCTTGTCCAGATATTTTATCATCTTTTCCTGAACCTTTGAAATCTTCTTCCACTCGGCAACCGGGTCTCTCTTGTCAACCAGGCATGAGCTATAAACAAAGTTCTCATATTCTGAAAGTGACATGCTGGCCTCCTGTGCCATTGCTGAAGTTGGATATGGCAAACCGCACCATTTGAGCTCACCCTTGGCAGAGCGGTTCATAAATATCTCCTGAAGCTCGGAACTGGCCTTGGCGTTTCTGACCATCTTCTTTGGGTCTGCATTTGACAGTGCCCTGGTATTTTCATCGGCCATTATGCTGATAAGACCGTCGATGTTCTTGTACAGGTATTTCTTGTACTGAGACATATGGTCCAGTTGATGTGGCTTTGCCTCCTCATAATATATCTCGGAAGCCCTTTCAAAGACAGGCTGCATTATGGGATGGCCGCCAGCCCTGAGAACTTCTCTGTACATCTCAAGTGCCAGTGGTTCTGATACTGTAGGAGCCGCTATTAGCACGGTATCGCCTTTCTTAACATCAATAGAATATTTCACAGTCAACTTAGCCAGTTTCTCTATACGTGGGTCTGCCATGGTATCACTGAATTCCCGGAATAGGTTTTTAGTATATCCCGCTTTCGTTCTTGGAAACGCAGGCCGGAGTAGATTACTTGAGCAGAAAATCAAATAGTGCATTGAAGCCACTTATTCTAGCATGCGGGTTCATTTTCGTTGGACTGGGAGTAATCGGCATAGTGCTGCCTGTACTGCCCACAACACCCTTTCTGCTTCTTGCAGCATTTTGCTTTGCCAGAAGCTCGGAGAAATGGCATAATTGGTTAATTACAAACAGGCTATTCGGAGACTATCTGAAGAACTATCAAGAAGGCCGGGGAATTCCACTTAAGGTCAAGGTAATGGCAATTACTTTCCTCTGGGTGACTATACTTATTTCAATATTCTTTTTCCTTGAGAACTGGATTTTGGAGATTCTGCTAATAGCCATTGCCTCGGCAGTTACTATCCATATTATCTCGGTCAAGACATGTCCGAAATAATGCTGAAAAATGCCTTGACCCCCTCGCGCTTACCCACGAGGCCCCCAAGATTAGAGTAACAGTTTGCTCTTTGCTATAATATGCCTGTCACTCACTGATAAAATAATACAAGTACCCCGCCTGCCAGCTAGTGAACTTTGAGATTTAGACGGGGCATGTTGTTGGAAATAAGTGATGTTGTAATCTACATCAGCCATTTGCCGTTCTTGTAAATGGTAACGCCATCAGCGATAATCTCGCCGCCTTTCTTCATATCCTTGATAATATCCCAGTGAATTGCGCTCTTGTTTATCTGCTTGGCAGTGCCCTTGCAGTCCATATATTCTGCACCAATGGCCATGTGGATTGTGCCGCCCAGTTTTTCATCGAATAATATCTTTTTAGTGAACTGCTTGATGCCAGTATTTGTTCCAATGGCTACCTCGCCAAGACGTTTTGCACCATCATCGATTGCCAGAAGGCTTTTCAGTAAATCCTCACCTTTCTCGGCCTTGGCCTTGACAACCTTGCCCTTCTTGAATTCTAATGTAATGTCCTCAATTTCCTTGCCCATGTAAACACCTGGGTAGGTGAATCGAATATGACCTTCAACCTGGTTCATTCTTGGCGCTGAGAATACCTCACCACTTGGCATATTATGCTTACCGTCGGAGTTCACCCATACTTTTCCTTTCACAGACATTTTTAGTTCAGTATCTTCACCATAAAATTCCAGCTTGTCCACCTTGTTCAGATACTTCACCATTGACTACTGAGATTTGGAGAGCTTCTTCCATTCTGCTACAGGGTCCCGCTTGTCCACCAGACAGGCACCGTAAACAAAATCCTCGTATTCGGTTAGAGACATGCTAGCCTCCTGTGCCAGACCATATGATGGATATGCAAGACCGCACCATTTAAGCTCGTCCTTTGCACCAACAAATCCTCTTCTCATCATTATTTCCCTGAGAGGGACAGAGGCCTTGGAAGTCCTGGCTATCTTTTTGGAATCAACACTGGACAGCGCCCGGGTATTGGAATCTGCTGAAATACCAATTAATCCGTTCATGTTTTCATAGAGAAACTTGCTATGGGACGAGGTATGGTCAAGCTGATGTGCCTTTGCCTCTTCGTAGAAAATTTCCTGGGTACGTTCGAAGTTCACGCTCATTACCGGGTGTCCGCCAGCCTTCAATATCTCACGGTACATCTCAAGAGCCAGTGGTTCGGCGGCAGGAGGTGCTCTCACCAAAATTTGATCGCCCTTTTTACATCTTACAGAATAGTTCACAACAAGCTTTGCCAGTTTTTCTACGCGGGGGTCTGCCATAATATCACGTACTGGGAATGATACGGTTGTATTTCTGATTTATGCTCTTCCTCTTGACTCTCCCCGGGAAATCGCCGAGGCAATCAAATGAGAAATTCGCAAAGCTTCAGGAAGTGCGCCCTGAACAGTTGCCAGCTTCAAAATTTCCGCAAGAGTATCAGGTTCAATTCCCACACTGCCGACCCATATTGGAGTATGGTCTGTCTGAAATTCACGAGGCTCAATACTGCGCATCATTGCCAGGCGGGGTTCCCAGTCATCAAAATACTTGCGCAAAGCTTTTTCAATTTCATCAAAATCAGGCTTGTCCCTGGTAACTGTAATAACTGGTATATCCAGTTCCTCATGCAGCCGATGAACATCAATAACATTAAAACCACCCAATGCCACGCCGTCCAGCATTATGAGCTTCAACTGGTCAAGGTATCTGGAATTTTTCAGCATCTTAATAAGCTGTTTTGTGGAATTATTTCCATCTATTTCCACTTCAGTTGTCATGACACCCTCGATATAGCCAGGGAGTCGCATTACCACCCCAACAACAGGAGTTTTTATCTCTTCAAAGCTGAATGAGCCGTCATCGATTGCTAAAATTCGTATCTGGCTCTTCATAATATCATCACTTCAGCTGTAAATGGCCAGTTATCTTGTCAATTGCCTCTTCCGGTCCTGGCCCGATTCCCAGACAGGTTACTGTGCCAGGGGGAAGCTGGGTATGTCCAGCGTCGGCAATGAGAGAGTTTGGCAATCCTTCGTTTTTTGCCTGGAACTGGAGTTCTCTCAATTCTTCCATATTTTTCACCTTTACAACCACTTTCTTTTGACCGGCATCGTACCAGCCATTGAAGTATTTCTTGTAGTTTTTCTTTGCAGAAAATGCGCAATTTACAGCAGCATGGGCAACCTGAGCAGCCATCTTTCCAGGGCTGAGCTTAATGTCTCCACGAACTGCAATTACCATTTTGAATTCATCATTCATCCTGTCCCACTTCCATATAATCTATTTCAATGTCATCCAGTGATGTTTCTGGCAAGCCCTTTTCTATCTTGGAAATCTTGTCCTCCAATTCATCAAGCTCTGCCAACTGCTTTTTTTTCCTCTGGACATAATACTTCTTCTGCTCACCAGAATGGGCCTCCGCCAGCCGCTCGGTCTTGTCAATCTGTTTTATGAGCTGGAACTTTTGGGTGACCTGTTCTTGATGCTTGAACCTCTGATGCTTGTCCACAAGATGGGGAATATCCTCATCACGTGGCTCTCTGGCCGGGAATCTGATAAGCTTGGGATGCAATTTTCCAATAAACGGCAAACCACCTCTGAACCATGCAATGCCAAAGAATGCAAGAGACAGCAGAATTAGCGATAATGTGATTGGAACAGCAGTAACATAGCCCATGCCAGTGTCCGGGTCCACACCCAGGGCGTTCAGACCGAAGTTCACCAGAATGGTTATTACAATGCTAAGGCCGATTGCCAGTGCGCTGCGATAGAGCCAGTCAAAATCTGCGTCCAGTTCCCCTCTCCTGGGAAAAAGTGCCTGAACTAACATAATGCCAGGCAAAAAGAATATCAGGATAAGTGCGCCAATGACTCGAAGAGCATCTAACATTATATCTCTCCATTTTTATATTTAACTTCATATTCTGTAAAGTCCTCTGCAACTTCCGAGTTCTCGAATATGGCAATAGCGTCTGCCAGCATTTGTTCTGTTTCATCATATCTCGGGCTGATATGGGTGAGAAATAATTTTACAGCGGCAGCATCCTTTGCAGCCTGGGCTGCCTGGGCAGAGCTTGAATGGCCGTATGAATTTGATTTTTCTTGCAAATCAAGAGCGGTTGTGGAATCATGAATTAGAACGTCACAGTCCTTGGCCAACTCTACAATGGCATCACAGGGCTTTGTGTCACCGGTGTAGACAATTTTCCTGCCTGGCCTGGGCGATCCCAGTACCATGTCTGGTGTGAATGTTTTTCCATCATGTTCTATGGTCTTGCCCTGCTGCAGCTGGCTGAAGAATTTACCTTCGGGAATTCCCAGTTCAAGGGCTTTTGGCTTGTCAAATTTTCCTGGCCTGGAGTTTTCCTCAAGAGAATACATCAGTGCAGGAACAGTATGTTGAGCTTCTGCAACCCTTACCTTATAATCCTCGAATTCAATAATATCACCGGGCTTCACATCCCTGGCAACAATTGGATAGGTTGTGCTGTAATGCCCAAGATTGGTCATGCTTTCAATAAGAATCTCACAGCCGTCTGGCCCATAGATTTCAAGCGGGGAATCCCTCTTGTTCATGCTCATGCTCTGGATTAATCCTGCCAGTCCCAAAAAGTGGTCACCATGAAAATGGGTGATGAAGATTTTCGATATCTGCATGAACGAGACAGTAGAATGCATTAGCTGACGCTGGGTCCCCTCTCCACAGTCGAATAATAGGACTTCAGCATTGCGCTTCACTGCTATTGCAGAAACATTTCTTTCAGGGGATGGCCAGCTTCCGCCAGTTCCCAGGAATACTATTTTCATTGAGGATTTGTAAAATGAGGAATGGTATTAAAGTTTGTGTAGGAAAACATAATTAGTTATTACAATCATTACGGTATAGTATTGCCCTAGGGCGAGAGGGGATTTCATGAGAGAGAAAACCATAGCTATGATTGTGTGCGCACTGTTTATTGGAACTGCTATTATGCCATTTGTAGGGCTGGAGAATGTAGCTGGAAAGGAAGATATACCCAAGCCAATGGTCACTTATTCCATATACGACGTGAATGACCTTCAAGACATGAATCTTGATTTGGATGGGGATTATATATTGGAAAATAACATTGATGCCAGCATGACTTCTGGTTGGCCTGACGGTTTTGAACCTGTCGGCAATAATACTGCTAAGTTCAACGGCACCCTGGAGGGCAACGGATATACCATCACCAGCCTTTTCATTGACAGATCAGCCACTGACAATGTAGGAGTTTATGGCTATCTGAACGCAAGTGCCAGCATAAACAATGTGCATTTTATTGATGTCAATATTACAGGTCAAAACAATGTCGGCGGAATCGCCGGCTATTCAGAGGGAGCCATATCAAACTCATCAACCGAGGGAAAGGTAAACGGGACCAATTATATAGGTGGAATCGCCGGGACAAGTACCGGTTCAACCCACAATTCCAGTGCCTCGGGTTATGTGAGCGGTTTAACAGATTCTGTTGGTGGAATCAATGGCCGCAACTGGGGGCCTACCGATAATTCAACATTCAACGGAAATGTCACCTGCGGTAATGACTATGGAGGAGGAATAGCTGGAATCAGCACATCTCCTATCTATGACTGCACGGTCACTGGCAATATCAGCGGGCTGCACTTCAGGATAGGGGGCCTCATCGGAAGCAACAATGCTATTGTCTCCAATTGCCATACCATAGTGAATGTAACCGCCGACAACGGGGCAACTCCCCAGCAAGTCGGTGGTCTGATAGGATCCAACAGTGGAACCATCACATATTCCTCATCTGCTGGCTATGTAAATTCATCCTGGAATTACTTTGGTGGCTTCATCGGATTGAACAGCGGAACTGTTTCATATTCCACATCCTCAGCCAGTGTGAACAGGCTAGTTTCAGGCTGCGATTACCTAGGAGGTTTCATAGGAAGGAACTCTGGGCCTATTGACAACTGTTCGGCATCCGGGGACGTTGACGGTGACTGGTCAGTTGGAGGCCTTATCGGTGAACATATTGGAGCGACAACTATACAAGATTGCTATTTCAACGGGACCATTACCGCAAATACTCGAGTTGGCGGGTTGATAGGGGATTGCGGGGTTGGCTCTGGCCCAATAATCAATTGCTATTCCACTGGAGATATAACAGCAACATTGCCTTACGTAGGAGGCCTTATCGGGCGCCAGCAAAGCAACACAGAGATATACAGATGCTTCTCCACCGGTGTTGTGTGGGGCAATTCCAACTGGATGGGAGGACTGGTAGGACAAAACTATGCATACATCAATGAATCGTATTCCACCGGAATAGTAAGAGGCAATTCCGAAATTGGCGGTCTTGTAGGGGCTAATTATGGAGCGATAAATAATTCATACAGCACCGGGGATATACTTGATGGGAGCATATGCGGAGGCCTTGTTGGACAAAATACTGCAGCCGGCAACATTATGAATAGCTATACAACCGGAAATGTCAGCGGCAATACCATAATAGGCGGCTTTGTGGGCTGGAACTCGGGACTTATAAACTATACTTATTGCAGCGGTAGGGTGACCGGAAACACCGATGTCGGCGGCTTCATAGGATGGGGGGGCGGCACGGTGAACAACAGTTACTGGGACAATGAGACTTCCAACAGAGCGGTTGGTGTCGGAAATGTGGCAGACCCTCCAGAGCTTTTGGGACGCAACACAGCAGATATGATGAACAACTTCACCTTCATTAATTCCAGTTGGGACTTCGACAATACCTGGTTCTCGGTGAACAGCAGCACCAGACCCTTCCTGAGGATGGAATGGGATACCAAGATCAAAAACTCCCACCAGCTACAACTCATGCAGATGAACTTGACAACAGATTATGAGCTGGCCAAGGACATTCAGATGTATATTTTGGATGCATCTCAAATGTGGGGCACAAATGCCAGCCAAGGTAAGGGGTTCCTGCCTGTTGGTAATACCACAGAGATATACACCGGAAGTCTTGACGGCCAGGACAATGTGATCTATGATCTGTTTATTAATCGTCCCACGCAAGACGAAGTA
Source organism: Methanomassiliicoccales archaeon (assembly GCA_030636255.1). Taxonomy (GTDB): domain Archaea; phylum Thermoplasmatota; class Thermoplasmata; order SG8-5; family SG8-5; genus JAGLQM01. Next base: position 33 of record DAOVXH010000045.1, on the reverse strand, counting down.
GGTTTATTTGGCCATGTAGATAATGCCATATTT
>DAOVXH010000165.1 GCA_030636255.1 Methanomassiliicoccales archaeon | reverse complement strand
TGTGATTCTTGTGTTACCTGCACTTCCGCTTCTTATCACATTTGCTGCGATTATGTCTCCTAGTATATGGAATATAATCATAATTATCGCGGTGATAGGTTGGGGTGGCGTAGCGAGAGTTATACGTGCTGAGGTTCTGAGCCTGAAGGAAAGGCCGTTTATAGATTCGGCCCGTGTTACTGGGGCTAGTAAGTCCAGGATTATGTTCAGGCACATTGCTCCAAACGTGCTTCCACTTGCACTTCTTTACATGACCTTTGCAGTCAGCGGTGCAATCCTGTTCGAAGCAGCATTGAGTTTCATTGGTCTCGGTGACCCGGGAACAATGACCTGGGGAATGATGCTGAACTATGTGCAGCATTCCAATGCACTGACTAACTGGTGGTGGCTATTGCCCCCTGGAATATGTATCACACTTGTTTGTATGGCTTTCTTCCTGCTTGGAAGGGCCTTTGACGAAATTGTGAATCCAAGGCTCAGGAGGAGGAGGTGATTATATGGCTTTACTAGAAGTAGAAGATCTGAAAGTATACTTTGAGATTGTTAGAGGTCAGGTCAAGGCAGTGGACGGAGTTTCTTTCAAACTGGAAAAAGGAGAAACAATGGGGCTTGTTGGCGAGTCTGGTTGCGGTAAGACAACTGCAGCCTTTGCCATTACCCGATTGCTTCCAGATAATGGAGACATTGTCGGAGGAACAATAACCTTTGACGGCAGAGTAATAGCCGGAAGCGAGGAAGAAAAGTCCCTCTCCAAGAGAAAGAAGGCCAAATATGTTGACCAGGTTATGAGGGAGATTCGCTGGGACGAGGTCTCAATGATTTTCCAGAGTGCAATGAACGCTTTCAACCCGGTTCAGAAGGTAGGTGACCAGATAGCAGAGGCAATACTTGCCCATGATGATGTGACCAAACAGGAAGCCAGGAAAAAGGTGCTGGAACTGTTCAAACTTGTTGGGCTGGATGTTGGCAGGGTTGATGGATATCCCCACGAGTACAGTGGAGGTATGAGACAGAGAGGTATGATTGCAATGGCTTTGGCCTGCAATCCGCAACTCATTATTGCAGACGAGCCAACAACCGCTCTTGATGTGATTATGCAGGACAGAGTTCTGGCTGAGATACGTGACCTTCAGAGAAGACTGGGAATGGCCATGATAATCATTACCCACGACATATCTGTGGTTGCAGAGGTATCAAAGAAGATAGCTATCATGTATGCTGGAAGACTCATGGAATATGGAGATATTACTGCCATATTTGAGAGCCCGTCAAACCCCTATTCAATAGGATTATTGGCATCTTTCCCAAGCATCATAGGTGAGAAAAAGCCACTATACTCTATACCTGGTTCCCCACCGGACCTGGCACATCCGCCACCCGGTTGCAGGTTCCACCCGAGATGCAAGTATGCAAAGAGCATCTGTAAAGAGGAAGTTCCTGAGCTTATAGAGGTAGAACCGAACCATCGTTCAGCCTGCCACTTTGCCCTGGAGATTTTCAACGGTCAGCTTAGTGAGGTGAGCCAATGAGAGATGAAGATATAGTATTCAAAGTAGAAAATCTGCGTAAATACTTCGAGGTCAACAGGGGTTTCATGAAATCCCTCATAAGCAAGGAATCTCAGTATGTTCATGCTGTGGATGATATTTCCTTCACTATTGAGAAGGGAAAGGTTCTTGGACTTGTGGGAGAGAGCGGTTGCGGTAAAACAACTACTGGCCGTCTCCTTGTTCGTCTTGATGACCCAACTGCTGGACGTATGTATTTCCACGGAGAGGACGTAGCCCCAAAGAAGGGCCGTGAGCTCAAGGAATACAGGCGAAAGGTGCAGATGGTGTTCCAGGACCCCTATGAATCCTTGAATCCAAGGTTCACTGTGTTCAGCACTGTTGCAGAACCATTGCTGGTCCATGGAGTAGGCGAGTCATACGAGGAGAGAGAGGACATGGTGGCAAAGGCCCTGGAATATGCAGAGTTGAAACCAGCTTCCGAGTATATTGGACGATTTCCACATGAGTTAAGTGGCGGACAGAGACAGAGAGTGGCTATTGCCAGAACTCTGGCACTGAGGCCCGAATTCATTGTGGCAGACGAACCGGTTTCCATGCTTGATGTGTCAATTCGTGCAGGTATCATGAACCTTATGCTGGGACTCAAGAGCCAGTATAACATACCGTTCCTGTTCATCACCCACGATGTGTCTGTTTCCAGATATATGAGCGATTACATTGGTGTCATGTACCTTGGTAATATTGTGGAATATGGGGCAACAGAAGATATCATAAGGGAACCATATCACCCGTACATGAGGGCTCTTCTTTCTGCAGTGCCAATTCCTGACCCAAGAGTCAAGAGAGGCAGAACAGAGATTATGGGCGATTTGCCATCTCCAATCAACTTGCCAACTGGTTGTGCATTCCACCCAAGATGTCTATATGCAAAGGAAATATGCAAGGAAAAGAAGCCGGAAATGAAGGAAGTCAAGACTGGTCACTATGTACAATGCCACTTTGGCGGTGACATATCCTTTGAGGTCCCTAGTATACCTACATTCGAAGAAAAAGTGAAGCAGGAAGAAGAGACCGCAGATACAAAGGAGCCAGTTCAGGTCTGATGAAAAAGCAAATTGATATAGTCAACCTGATAGGCATTTCACTCATAGTAGTGGCAATAGTGTCAGCTGGTGGATTGTATTATACTGCAACGTCCTATGCTAATATCTCAGAGACCTTTGCTTCAGTGGAAGTTTCAATATCAGAGGTGACTGCATTCAGGGATAATGGCACAGGGCAGGTTACAATCACTGCCCTATTTCTGGTTGATAATCCATCTGACCTTGACATAGAGATATACAGAATTGAATACATGGCCAATGCAGATAAAAATTCTGGATCTATTTTGGAATATGACAAGTATGTTGGAAGCGGAACTGTAGGCAATACCAACAATACCATTGCTGCAAACAGTGTGCGAGACATTCAGCTTTCCACCACAATAAATCCAGACACTCCTTACATGGAAAGATTTGATTATGCAGAACAAGATGGTAGCGTCTACATGTTTTTGAATGGTATAGTGTGGTTCCAGATAACAGACTTCCCTGAGGCCAATCAGAGAATGGACGGGATTTACTTTATGGGTAGTGTGATAGTGCATGAAGGATGAATATTCATTAACCTGGAAATTGAAGACCTTGATCTGGTCAATCTCAGCAGGTACTATAGTCTCATTCTTCTTTGCAACAAATTTCCTTGACTGGGCTACCAGTTTCAATCCTGGCGGTTCTATTTTGCTCATAAGCCCAATAATGTGCGGCCTTCTCCTTGGAATCGTTACCTGGGAGGCAGATGCCATTCAGACGGTTTTATCTTCCTTTATTCTAACCACAACAGCCACTGTTGGAGTCATACTGACACTTACATCTCCCATGCTTTTGGGAGTTGCCTGGGTTCCTGATACATACTATATCTATGTGGCTCAAAATGTCATGATATCTATTATTCTTATTCTGCCACTTTCATTATTGGGTGCCATGGTTGGTAGGTTCTTTTCAGAGAACACCATAATGTCCTCAGATTACAGGAAAGAAAGGGAAATGCTCAAGTCTGAAACAGATGAATGGTATCAGATGCTTGAGGAGAAGCTTGAGGAGAAAAGAGCAGCCCTGGCAGCTCTAGATGATGTGAGAACCGAGGACGAACCAGAGGTTCCTTCTGAAATTTCTGAATAATTAATCCAATTGAACATTAAAACACCCAGAAGATTAGCCGAAGATTTTATTCACTCTGTCCCTATTTCTGATTCGATAGCATGAGTGAGAAAAAAATTCGAGTGCTGATTGCCAAGCCAGGCCTTGATGGTCATGACCGTGGAGCCAAGATAGTAGCCAGGGCTCTGAGGGATGCAGGTATGGAGGTTATTTATTCAGGTTTACATCAGACACCTGAACAAATAGTTGAAACAGCCATTCAGGAGGATGTGGATATTGTGGGCCTTAGTTGCCTTTCAGGAGCCCATATGACTCTATTTCCCAGAGTAACTGCACTTCTTAAGGAAAAGGATGCTGAAGATATTATTGTCACCTGTGGAGGAATAATCCCAGAGGACGATAT
>DAOVXH010000021.1 GCA_030636255.1 Methanomassiliicoccales archaeon | reverse complement strand
TTCTTATTCTCCTTCTTGGCATTATTGAAAAGTATGCTGTATGCCACTGTGGATTTCATTGTTCCAGGCATTCCAGATATCAGGACAACATGGCCCTGTGGAATTCCGCCGGTCATATGCTCGTCCAGTCCAGAAATGCAGGTCTTTATTTTAGGTTTCACTCTACCACCAAAGCTTGTAATGCAATCTTTGTTAATATAATTACTGGGTTAGTTGCTAGATATTAGTTGATAGTTGTTAGGTTGTCTAAAATTTATTTCGGGTTGAGCACAATACTAAGGTCAGCACCGCATTGGCCACACTTTCCATCCTTTACCTTGTTGGATGTTAGTCGCAGACCCAAACGTTCCATGGCCAGTGTTCCGCATTCAGGGCAATAGGTATTTTCCTCGTCACAGTGGCTGACATTTCCCAGGTACACGAATTTCAGGCCTTCTGCCTTTGCTGTTCTGTATGCCATGTGCAGGGATTCCATTGGGGTGCCAGGAACTTTTTTGAACTTGAAATCTGGATGAAACCGTGAGAAGTGTATAGGTACATCTGTGCCAAGGTCATCTGCCACCCACTTGCTGAAGTTCTTTAGTTCTTCAGGGTCATCGTTCTGTGTTGGTATCATGAGATAGGTAAGCTCTATGTGAATTCCAAATTCTTTGGCCAGCTGGCAGGTGTCCAGGACCGGCTGAAGTTTGGCGCTTGACCTTTTTTTGTAGAAATCGTCAGTAAAAGCCTTCACATCCACATTCATTGCATCCAGGTACGGCGCAATTTCCCTCAATGGCTCTTCTTCCATGTAGCCATTTGTGACATATGATGTTCCTAATCCAGATAATTTGGCAATCTTTGCACCGTCCAGGGTGTACTCATACCAGATTGTTGGTTCATTGTAGGTCCATGAAATGCTCTGGCAATTGTATAACTGGGCCATCTGTGGCAGCTTCTCAGGTTCCACATACCTCAAACGGCGGCTTATATATTCCTGAGAAATTGACCAGTTCTGGCAAAAATCACATCTGAAATTGCATCCAACACTTCCCAGGGATAGAACATTAGAACCAGGCATGAAATGATAAAGCGGCTTTTTCTCGATTGGGTCCGGGCCCATGCTGGATATTCTTCCATAGGTTGTGGCCATTAGCTGGCCGTCCTGATTTTCCCGAACTCCACATATCCCATTCTTTCCAGATGGGATTGTGCAAAGGTGGGCGCATAGCTGGCATTTTGCCTTCCCATTATCTCCAGGTGTCCAGAATAATGCTTCCTTCATTTATCTTCCTCTGAAATGTTCATACCCTTTGTTTTCCAAGGGAATACTGGCATCATCCTTCACCAGTGACACGGAAATATCATCGGTTACATATCCAATTTGTGTTATTGGGCAGTCAGGAAATTCCTGATTCAATATCTGTTCTGCCTTGTCTGGACGGATTGTAAAAAGCAGCTCAAAGTCACCGCCATAATGAAGTGCCAGAAGTTTTTCTTTCTGGTTTAGGCCAGGTACAAATGGAATTGATTCATGCTCCACCTGAAAACCAGTATTGCTGGCCTCTGCCAAGAGATGGGTTGATGTGCTAAGACCGTCAGAAATGTCAATGCATGATGTTACTGCCCCGGATTCTGCAAGCTGCTGGCCTATCTTCAGCCGCGGTTCTACCTTCAGGTATTGAGATATTGCCTTGTCCCGCTCCCAGAGAATTCCCCTGCCAATTTGCCCGGTAACTGCCAAAATATCTCCAGGTCTAGCTCCGCACCTTCTGAGTGTCTGGTTCTTTGGTACAGTTCCCAGAGCTATGCCGGTTATTGTGATATTATCATTCTCTTTTGTGTCGCCGCCAAGTACTGGCACACGGTGTTTGGAGCAGCATTCTTGAATTCCATCTGTAAGTCTGTCAAGCCAATTTGCAGATGTGCTGGTTGGAAGCCCCAGGGAAAAAAGCATACCAAGGGGATGACCGCCCATTGCTGCAATATCACTGAGATTTATTGCAGCCACATACCATCCTATGTCTTCGGGTTCAGCATCTTTTGGGATATGTGTTTTCTTGGTGATAGTATCGGTGGTTATTAGCAAATTATCTTTGCCATAATCCAGTATTCCGGTATCATCGCCCAGGGAATAATTGCCCTTTGGGTCGAATTTTCTGATTAGGCTGGCTACAATATCTCTCTCGCCTATTTCTGATAACTTAGACATTTGCGCCACCCCACGCAGATAATATTTCCCTGCGGATTGTTACTCGTTTATTCTCATCAAATATGGCCCTCTCCAGTACCATGTCAATAAATTTGACCTGGGTGGCCCCGGTTATCTGCTCCGGCTCAACACCAATATCAGACATTGATTTTTTTATTATGAACTTGCCCATTGGCCCGGCATTCTCAACGATTATGTTTTCCAGTTTTTGAATATCACTCTGACTAACCATCCATGTCCAGCTCCTTCATAGCTCTCTGCACCCTTTCGGATATGAGCTTGAAATCTCTCTCCAGACGTCCGATGTCTCCCACATGTATTGTTTCATTAGTGTCAGAATAATCTCCCTTGCTTACCTTTTCAGCCATGGTGGCCACGTACCCCAGTGGCTTAATTATTTGTTGATATAAATAATTAGCAATTAATGATAATAATATTATAGAAAAGATAATAGATATTAATGATGATAATAATGCTGAATCCTGGAAAAGAGTATGAGATAATGCAGTAACCAGAGGGTTAAAAATCAAAAACATGACCATTCCTATCATGACCTTCTCATTGATTCCTATGCCTCCTATTTCTTCCTTTTCCTGGTATTTATCTTTTTCAGGGGAGCCGAGCCAGTCATGGGCGATTTTCAGGCTAGCCTTCATTCTTGATAGTGACTCAGAGATGCTCAGAAGCTCGGCACTGGCCTCCACTTCCAAATCAACATCCAAATCTCCAGCAGCCATTTTTTCAGCAGCCAGGCATAGTTTTCTAACTGGTTTTGTAATCCATTTCATTAGATAGTGGGCAAGTATGCTGATAACAATGAGCAAAACACAGAATGTAATGAGTCCAATCATGGCATCGGAGAATAATCCGTCCTGAACATATCGGTCTATGAGATAAGTTACAATGCCAGGCACTGCTGCAGAGGCAATGTAGACCGCAAGAAAACCTGCAATAAGCTTTGTCTCGATGGTCATCTTTTTCTCGACTTCATCCTGAATCTTCTCGACCTCATCCTGAACATCCATGGATATGACATAAGCAACTGGCTATAATATTTTTTCCGGCATTGTTTTCTTAGCTAAATTATATGAATCCGTGAGAATGTTTATAATTGATAATCACTTCCACATTAGAAAGAGAAGCCTATGGGGTAAAAATATGGCAGATGAAAGAATTCAGACATTTATCAAGGGCCTGGACGAGAACATGGAAGGCGGCATTCCAAAAGGACATGTGGTACTTTTGACTGGAATGCCTGGCAGCATGAAATCTTCAGTCGGGTGGAACATAATACATCAAAATGCTAAGAACAAAAATATCAAAGGCATTTACATAACTCTTGAGCAGGAGAGAGACTCACTGATGGACCAGATGGAAAGGCTTGGAATGCCTATTACAGATATGGAGAACATGCTCAGCGTTGTGGACATTGGATATCTCAGACTAAACGCAGATACCATGGATTATGGAGACAGCTGGGGCAGTGTTTTCCGTATGTATGTGGAGAATATGAGGGACTCACAGGGTTATGATATTTTAGTAATTGATTCGCTGGCAGCCCTTGAAGTATTATCAGACGTAAAGAGCAAGCGCGCGGAACTTTTCCACCTATTCGGATGGCTTCGAGAACTTGGAGTTACAACTTTCATAATCACAGAAGCATCAAGCAATCAGGATATTGTTAGAGACGAAGACTTTCTGGCAGACGGAGTTATTCATCTTGATCTCAGAAGGGAAGGGGACAGCGTGAACCTCTACCTTTGTGTAAACAAGATGAGAAAAACCAATCATAAAAGAACTTATACTCCGCTGATATTTGATGCCAATGGCTTTGAGATTATTTCGGATTAAGCTTACGTAACAATCTCATCCAATTTATCAAGCAGTACAGCTCGTTTTATCTCCAGAGCAATTCTTCTTCCAGTGGACATTGGAGTTCTCCACAATGCATTACCATAGGGATGGCCAACAGCCATGTGAACATTTGTTCCTCCGCCGACCCTTGGTGCAACATCGTAAATGTAGAAATTGAGGTCTTTATCAACGCATGTCTGCAAACAAAATGGACCTATTACCCCTGGTGCATAATGCTCCTGGCATGCCTCAATGTATTTTTCTCCAAGCTCGAATGCCTTTTCCAGTAATGATTCTCTGAGTGTTGCAGAATTATGGCCGCAAACAGTGTATTCAGGAGTCATTTGCTCGCCAACCAGGCTCATTTGCTGGGGCGCTGGAAGCCTGCAATGGCCGTCCAGGGAAGTTTCGAACCTCCAGTCGATTCCAATTAATTCCAATTTTGCCATTTTTTGCTCTATTGGAGAGTAAAAGTAATCCATATTGAACACTGGACCTATAACATATTTTTCTATTCTTGCTCCTTCCAGGTCTTCCCTGTTTATGACATTATTTTTTACCAGTTCATCGGCCTTTTCATTAAATTCTGCAAATGTTGATGCAGTGAAAAATCCTCTTTCCAGCTTCTTCACCTTGTGAGCCAGCTTCACAATGCACAATCCGTCAATATCCCTTGGAGTTTCTATCTTTTCTGGAAATGGTAATCCGGCCTTCTCCAGCATCCAGTAATAATCATGTTCCTCGCCTCTGTCCTCTGACCGCAGAAGGTTTCTGGAGCCCAGCATTGGAACTTTAAAGTCATTCTCAATATCAGTTATGCTGGAATATGATGTGAACGACCTATTAGGAATCCATAAAACGTTTTTATCTCGAAGCATTTGCTGATTGTCAGGTTGAAGAATATCATTGAACTTGTCCAGAACCAATGCATCGTTTATCATGCCCCTGGTGGAAAATCCGTCTGGCCCCATGTCTGCCTTGAAATAATGGGTATAGGTCTTTTCCCTGCCTTTCTGACAGACTGCCATTGTTGGCAGGCCTTCTTCTGCGGCGCCGTCGCAGACATCCAGTGCAGAATGAGATGCTGTCATACCCACAGTTATATTATTGGTGTCATAGCCCTGAATTATTTCTTGGATTTCCTTGCGGTCTATCATGGTATCGATTGGGGGAAAGCGCTTTTGGTATATTCAAATAACGATTGTTTTAACACTAATTTTATGAACTTACCAATAGAGTTATATTGTTAGTTAGTTATTATCGATTAACACAATCATACTTATTGTTTATAGGGTATTTTTGTGTTGTTGAGGGGATTATATGAGAAAATTATTGACGGTTGGATTGGCTATCGCAATGGTGAGTACTGCTTTTGGAATGTTACCTATGAATGTTAGTTCCGGGATGGATGATAACTCTATGACTGGAATGGCTAATTCAGTTCACAATGCCAATACTGGTGAGAATTTCACTACAATCCAGGCAGCTATAGATGCTGTAAATACAACTAACGGCCATACTATTCAAGTTAGTGCTGGCACATACAATGAGAGTGTGGTTGTGAACAAGATGTTGACTCTCATGGGTGAGGAAAAAACTACCACAATTATTGATGGCAACAATGGAGATACAGTGAATTTCACGGCAGATGGAATCAATCTGAGTGGTTTTACAATACAAAGCAATGGAAACGTATTCGGCATAGTGGTACAGTCAAATAATAACACTGTCTTTGATAATATTATCTCCAACAACAACTATGGTATGTATCTGGGTTTAATGTCGTCGAATACAGATAACAATGACATTTTTGATAATATTATCTCCAACAACGAAGGAGGTATATATATTGAATCTGGAATTTGTGAAAATCATAGAATTTACCATAACAACTTTATTAATAACACTAATTTTCAAGCAGCAGACAATGGAATCAATAATGCATGGGATAATGGCTACCCAGATGGCGGCAATTACTGGAGCGATTATAATGGCACTGATAATTTCTACGGCCAGGATCAGAACTATTCTGGCAGTGATGGAATCGGCGATACGCCATATGTATTCACAGGAGCCCAGGATGATTATCCATTTATGGTCATGGATGGGTGGATTGAGGCACCAGCATCATCTGGCCCAATAGCCATGTGGCCTTTCAATGAAGGATTTGGCCAGGATACTAATGACACCAGCGGGAATGATAATCTTGGGGCTTTGAGTCCCAGCTATCCATCGAATGTTCCAACCTGGACAAGCGGAATAAACGGAAGCGCGCTGGAGTTCGATGGTGTGGACGATTATGTGGATTGTGGAAATAATGAGTGTTTCAATTTTACTGATAATCTATCAATTGAGGCCTGGATATATCCAAAAAGCATTAACATGTATAACCCAATCGTAAGTAAAAGGGGTGACGGAGCACCATTTCAATTTTGGTTTACAGAAGAGGGGGTTCTTGGTTTTGCTTATGCACAACCAGATTATAATTGGAGTGCAGTATTCAGCGATGCCCCAATAATAGACACGAATAAATGGCAGCATATTGTAACAACATTTAATTCGGGTGAAATTAAATTATACAAAGACGGGATATTAATAAAAAACCAAAGTGGCTTTGATTCCCCTTTACCAAACAGCACAGACCCAGTAAGAATAGGGACAAGTGGTGTGGCTGAAGAATTCTTCAATGGAACCATTGATGAAGTATCTATCTGGGACAAAATCCTCACACCTGAAGAAATTCTATTTAATTTCAATCAATATGAGATTCCAGTCACCAATATCAACAGAGAGGAACTAATCATCGCCCTTCAGAACGACATGAATGACATGAACCCCTGGAACCCTGACACAAATGATGAATGGAAATCCAATCAGATAGGAAGGAACTTTGAGGGATTAATGGCCTACAATCCAGACTTTGAATTATACCCGGTTTTGGCAGCAGACGGCGCAGGAGTACACGGCGCAGATGTGGCCATTACCAATGGTGGCCTGAAAATTGCAGTGAAATTAAAGGAGAACGTAACCTTCACAGACGGCACACCAATGACCTCAAGGGACGTGGTTTTCAGCTATCAGACACTTGGCTGGGGCCTTTTCCAGAACCACGTTTTAGGTCCACTGTACTGGGATAATGGCACATTCTTTGAAGATTGGAATGGTAATGCAAACCAGAGCCGTATTGGCGTGCAGGCCAATGGCACATATGGTGTTGATTTCTTCCTGACAGAACCATACGCAATGTTCTGGTTCCAGACAATGGCTCTGCCTATTTGCCCTGCCCATATCTGGGATGACGGCGGGCATCTGGTGCCACTGTCAAATGGAAATCATTCTGGCTATGAAGTGGAAGCCCCTCAGATGTACGGCTGGGACTATGGTTATGGAAGTAACCCATCAGAAACAGATGCAACAATCGGCACAGGGCCATGGTATCTGGAGTCCTGGAGCCCCGGTAATGGCTCTGTTATCAAAGCATATGAAGATTACTGGGACAAGAATGGAACAACATCATATGCAGGCCAGAATTTATCAAATTACCCAAAACATGTGCGAACAATTACGTTCAAGATATACACACAACTTGATGATGCGACCCAGGCACTCCAAAGTGGTGAGGTGCATCACCTGCCATGGAGCCTTACTTCTGGAGACAATAATTTGCTAAAGACAGACCCTAATATAGGCATCGAGACGCCAAATGACCAGGGATTGTTCTATCTTAATTTCAACCAGAGACATGGAGCAATGGCAGATGTGGAGTTCAGAAAGGCGGTTTCATATGCCATTGATAAGGATTACATTGTAAACAATCTAATGGGAGGTTATGGAATCAAGGGCAGCGTGCCAATGTCCGTTACAAACAATCTCTACGTTAATACAACGGTTCCAGCATGGATACAAGGCGATAACTTGGCAGCGGCTCAGGCTACTTTGGACACTGCAGGGTATATAGACTACGATGGGGATGGCTGGAGAGATATGCCTGATGGTTCTCCGCTGAAATATGATATACTGACACCGCCAATAGATTATGACCCAATACGCGCCAATTCTGGTATCATGATAGAGAAAAACCTGAAATTAATAGGCCTGAATGTGGCCTCGGTGCCAACCAGCTTTGACACAATAGTTAGCGCGGCATTCGTTTCTGTGGACTTCGACATGTACATCCTTGGATGGTCTGTTGGTTCCTTCTCTGAGAATTATCTCAGAGATTTTTTCCACTCAAATTCGGACACAGCAGTTAACCCGGCCGGCTCTAATTCGGGTGGTTACAACAACCCAGAGTTTGATGCACTGGTTGATTCCCTGGAAGTGGAAATAGATACAGACACAAGAGCTCAAATGATTAAGGATGCCTGTGGACTGGTAATGCAGGATGTTGCCTACAATACATTGTTCTACAGGACCAATATTGAAGCATACCGTTCAGATGCCTGGACAGGCTGGATTCCAGCATTTGGAAGTATTTACAATGGATTCTCTATTAACAATCTTACGCCGCCAAGCTATCTCAATCCCTCTTATGGAAACCTGGAAGTTGGATTGTATGTGCCAGATATACTTCCAGCAGATGATAATTCAACCTGCTATGTTCTTGTGACAGACAATGATATTCCAGTTGACAATGCATCTGTGGAGGTTCAGACCAATTTCGGTGCAACTTTTAATGGAACCACCAATTTCCAGGGAAATGTTGAGTTTAGCTATTATATTCCATTCATAGAGGGACAGGCATTCTTTTCAGCCAGTGTTTCCAAGGGTAATGAAACAGGGGGTGCGTTCAAGGAATCCATAATTCTCACATCCAAGCCATTTGCCCAGCTGAGCCTGTCAACCAATGATGGGGTGATTAACCCAGGTAACTCGACAATTGTGACCGCAAGGGTCACGGACAATAATGGAAATGGAATGTCTGGAATCAATGTCAATGTGGATACAAACCTCATGTTTGGTAATGTTGATTCCCCAGGAAAAGTAACAAATGCCGCAGGATATGCTAATTTCACATACACTGCACCATCTGTTGGCATGCTGCCGAACACCCACAGATATGAACAGTTCAAGGCCAGTATCTCGGTTACTGACACATTAATTCCAGAGGTTCAAGAGGCCTCCCTGATAATCGGAATCAGCAATGATGTAATGGACTGGCACATAGTGGAGATAACACATGTGGATGATTATATCATCACTGGTGACTGGCTTGCGCCACTGCCAAAATCAACTGATGTTTATGTTAGCGTGATTGATGAGATGGGCATTCCAGTAATAGGAGAAACTGTCACAATAAACATAGACAATCCCATAGTAATTCCAGATGCAATTAATAAAATCACAAATGGCGCAGGAGAGACAGTATTCACATTGGCCACTGTAAATCTTCTGGGCAGCCAGAGTGCAATGGTTAGCTTTAATGTAAGCAAAGCATACTCCACAACAGACAGCTTCCTTTTACTGAATCACAATGCATCCATAGGACAAAGCGGCTATGCTGCGGATATTAATTTCACAGGCATTGCAAATCACAACTCCCAGATGGTAGTAACAGCAATAGTCTGGGACGAGACAGGCGCACCGGCAGTGGGAGTGCCATGCCAGTTCTTTATCCCACCAACAGCCCAGGGCATTCCTGGCTATTTCCAGGGCGGCGATGAATGGGGCTGGTTGGAGTATGGTAGCAATTGGGACATGGGAGATTGGGCAGGTTACATTGGCAGCTGGTACAGAGACAATACCACAGTTACTGATGGCTCTGGTCAGCTTGTTGCAACCATAGACACTCCTTCATTTGCAGCAGACAGCATTATTCCCCTGCAGTTTGGAATTGGAGGTTACGGTGTTGCAGAGGGTTTCAATTTCTCTGCCAATCAGTTGTGGATGGAAGACCCTGCAGTCTGGGGAAATCCTGTGACATATCCACCAATGACCGATGGAGCAGATGGAGAATATTACTGGAGAGCTGCCAATCATACCATATCAGATTCTGTAATACTGAGGAGGGCAAACGTGGCAGTTATGACCAGTGTTGAAATGGACAGGCCATATGTCTCTCCAGAGAATCCATTTGTCAACATATCCATGAAATATCAAAATTCAAATTCGATTATCAATAATATAGCCGGTGAACAGCCAACCATTGTCAATACATCATTGGCACAGCTGGACAATAACAATGTAGTGCCAGGTTCTCAAACAATATGGAAGATAGATGCACCAATTGCTGTTGTAAATGAAACAGTGTATGTTGCTGTCAACGGTACTTCATCCTTCAATGTTGGCTATGCAAATATTCTAAACCTGACATTGTGGGTCGACGAGGATCCAGGAAACTCAACTGCCTCTGATTGGTGGCCCATATCAGAGGTTTGGGACTACACTATAGATATGGCAACTGGAGAAGTGACTATGCTGTGGTCATGGTGGACCGATGGCCCTGAAGTGCATGCCTGGCTGAACTACTCGTCTGCTCAGGTACAGCTCACAGAAGGTGTTGACTACACTTTCACACCAGAAACTGGCACGATAATTTTGAGCGCCCCACTTATGGGTGGAGAATATTTGACTGCAAATTATTCATACGCGAGCCAGATTCCATTGAACGTTCAGATATATGAAGGAATTATTGATCCACCTCTCCTGAACGAGAGCATGACAGATTCCTCTGGTGTCTTTGATTATGCATTTAATTCAGGACAGAGGAGCTTTGACGAAGGTATAGGATTCACCAGCATGGTCTCTGACCCTGAGTATTCACAGTTCCCGTTCAATTTCTACTTCCCATACATAGTGATGCCAGATAATTTGATGATGACTGTTGAACCATCGACTAAGCTGGCCACTCAAAATGAAAATGTGGATTTCTTAGTTACAGTTACAGATATCTTTGGCAGTCCAGTGAACGGTTCAATGGTCTGGGCAGGAAATGTTTCCAGCCCAACCAATGCATCAGGGGAAGTTGTGCTCTCCTTGATGATGACAGGTTTGGGAATTCAGAACAAAACATTCAATCTAACATTCAATGGAAAGGATGCCAGTATGACCGCAGGGGTAATCCTCGAAGAAATTATTTCTAATGGCTCTGTCTACAACATAAACACAGGAGAAAATTTCACAACAATCCAGGCAGCAATAGATGACTCGGATACAATGAACGGCCACACAATCGAGGTCGATGCTGGCACTTATTATGAGAATGTGCTTGTGAACAAAACGCTTACCATTAATGGTGCAGGTTGGGAGAGTACTATAATTGATGGTGGCGGCATTGGAGATGTTGTGTATATCAATATGGACTGGACCAATATCACAGGGTTCACAGTTACAAACAGTGGAAATAATAGCAATGATGCAGGAATAGAACTTTATTATGTCCAGAACTGCCATATTGAAGATAACAATATTTCAAATAATAATTTTAATGGCACCTTCCTACATCGTTCAAGTAATAACACCATAGCCAATAACATTGCAAACTTGAACAATTATGCTGGTATCTCCCTGTTCTCCTACTCAAACACAAATAATATCTACAACAATATAGCATCCTCAAACAACTGGGATGGAATACGCATATCTAGATCCAGTTACAATACAATCGAAAGCAATACAGTATCTAACAACTACTATGGTATATGTGTTGACCGCTCCAATAATAATGATGCTTTCATCAATACCGCCTCGAACAATGAGTATGGCATAATGATTAGCAATTCCGATGACAATACAATCTATCACAATAATATCATCAATAATATAAATCAGGCACTGGATTATGATATGAATTCCTGGGATAATGGCTACCCCTCCGGCGGAAATTACTGGAGCGATTATAACGGAACAGATAATTTCAATGGCCCGGATCAAAACATATCCGGCCCCGATGGAATCGGCGACACGCCATACACATTCACAGCAAGCCAGGATGATTATCCGTTTATGGTTATGGATGGGTGGGGTGCACCAGCACCATCTGATCCCGTCCACAACATAAACACAGGAGAAAATTTCACAACAATCCAGGCAGCTATAAATGCAGTGAATACAACTAACGGCCACACAATCGAGGTCGATGCAGGCACTTATTATGAGAATGTATATGTGTCCAAGCAATTGACTATCAATGGTGCAGGCCAGGATGTTTGTATTATTGATGCAGGAAATGGTGTGGGAAGTGACGTAACTGGCATCAGAATAGAGGCTGATTGGGTCAGTATCACTGGATTCACAATTCAAAATGCGGGCTATGATGTAGGCGATTGTGGAATAGGAACAGGAATAATTCAGAATTGTTACATTGCCAATAACACAGTTAGGTACAATAAGCACGGCTTCAACATAGGAGACACCTGCAACAGCACCATAACCAACAACATAGCAGCATTTAATGAGGACCAGGGCATCCTTCTGCACACATTAAGTGACTATAATGTCATAACAGACAACACTGCATTTAACAACGGAGATGGCATTCATCTCCATTCCTCCAGCTATAACACAATATCAGGCAATAATGCAAGTGGGAACTATAATGCAGGTATAAACTTCGTTGAGTCCAGCGGAAATAACAATAATAACATATCCAACAATATTGTATTCAATAATAACTATGGAATAGTTTTAAGATCATCATATGACAACATAATCAGCAGCAATATCGTTTCAGATAACTATGTTCGTGGCATCTATATCTATCAATCGGATTATCAGATAGTTACAGACAATATTCTTTCCTCCAATATCAATACTGGCATCCATATATCTCGCTCAAATTATACCACCTTGATTAATAATACAATGACAAACAATGGAGTGTTCATCTACGGAGAATTGCTTGGACAGTGGAACACCCATGATATGGATACATCCAATACTGTCAATGGCAAACCTCTGTACTATTGGAAGGATTTGATTGGAGGAACCGTGCCTTTGGGAGCAGGGGAGGTCATACTTGCCAATTGTACCAGTGTCACAGTAGAGAACCAGAACCTCAATAATGGCAGTATTGGACTACAGCTTGGTTATTCAGACAACAATGGGATATATAACATTACAGCCAATTCAAATTACTGGCAGGGTATCGGACTTGATTATTCACATGAAAACATTATAACATATAATACAGCAATATTGAACGTTAATAACGGCATCAGTCTTAGATATTCAAATTACAACACTGTTGAAAACAATAGTGCAACAAACAGCAATAATGGCATATTGATCTTCTCATCCTATATGAACTCAATATTAAACAACACGATGTCCTTTAATGACCATGGCATCTATTTATGGGATAGCGGCAACAATACCATAACCAATAATGTCATCAAATCAAATAGTAAGGGCATCTATCTCAGTTGGTCCAATGGCAACACTGTTATAAACAACAATATATCAATCGTATCGGCAAATGTTGAGATAGGTATATATGTGGATAATTCAGATGACAATTTGATAGCTAATAATATCATTTTTTCGGAAGCAATCAATGAATTTTCTTATGAGAATATAACTGGAATTGAAATATGGCAATACAGTTTCACAGGAGGCGATTTCATTGAATATCTTGCCAATGCGACCTGGCAGGAATATATTAATACATCAGGAGGAGAGGATTTTTCATATCACATAATAGGAGATTTTGATTGTCCAGACCTTGATTTGGCTTTATTCTTTGATTGGAATGAAGACGGATTTGCCCAGGCTGATGAGTTCATAGAATTATGTGCAGATGCTGATGCAGATGAAGAGGTCTATGTAGAAAATGCCATGAACGGCACATATATCCTGAAAGTTGCAGGATATAATGTCACTGGTGGTCCTGGCCACTTTGATAGGAGCATCATTTATGGGGCAATCGGCATTTATCTGTCCAATTCAGGGAGCAATGACCTTCAAGGCAATTCTATTTCAAATATGGGGTGTGGAATATTCTCAAAAAATAGTGAGTCAGATATTATAGATTCTACTTTTGAAAGTAATGATTGTGGAGTTTATCTTACAGATTCGAACAATTCTCATATCTACTCTAACAATTTCATCAATAACACAATTCAAGCCTATGATGATTCAGGTAATAATTCCTGGGACAATGGGTACCCAGGCGGAGGCAATTACTGGTCTGATTATAATGGCACAGATTTCTTTTCTGGATCGAGCCAGGACATTCCAGGAGGCGATGGATTCGGAGACACTCCATACATCTTCGATTTCACCCAGGACAATTACCCACTGACGTACTCCCCGGGACACCTAATTCATTCCAATGAATATCCAT
>DAOVXH010000184.1 GCA_030636255.1 Methanomassiliicoccales archaeon | reverse complement strand
CACCAGTTCTCTAGCAGGTACTGTTAGCTCCTTACCATTACGAATAACTGTGGCATTGGGCGCAGCAAGTGCCTGAAGTGCCATAATTGCCTTTTCGGCCTTGTATTCCTGTGAAAAACCAATAATGGCATTCAATGTAAGAATAATCAATATAACAATAGAATCAATGTATTCCCCAAGTGCCGCTGATAATATAGTGGCTATTATCAGTATGATAACCATAAGATCTTTGAACTGGCTCAGTAAAAGTATGAGAGGGGAAGTGCCCTTTTGCAGGGTCAACTCATTGGGTCCATATTTTTCAAAACGGTCTTTGGCCTCACTGGAACTTATACCGGACCTTCCTGAAGAAAGCCTGGCTAATGCCTCATCTTCAGTCAAAGTATGCCAATGAGTCTCTGCCATTCGGCCTCGTATTAGACAGGTTATACATAAAGGTAAAGATGGAATTCCCAATACCCAAAAAGCTTAAACTAGGGTATTGGAAATTTTAGCTGAGGCGTTCGGCAAATGATTACTCGGACTTTGCATCTTCTGCTGGTTTCTCTTCGCCAGCATCCTCTGCAGGTGCTTCGCCTTCTGCGGCTTCGCCCTCTTCGCCTTCCTCGCCTTCGTCTGCTTCTTCTGCCTTGGCTTCTGCTGCGGCTGCGTCTGCTGCTTTTTGCTCTGCTGCTGCTGCTGCGGCTGCTGCTGCGGCTGCCTGGGCCGCCTCAATTTCCTTCTTACTAAGGAACGAGGTTGGATCCTTATTACAGCGTTTGCATAATCCTAACAGGTTGATGAGCCTTCTGCGGCCGCATCCCTTACAAGTGCCCTTTGCTTTCATTTCTACATCTCCTATTTTGCAACGAATAAATGGTATTTTTGATCGGCCTCTGCCAGTTCCTGCTCTATGCGCTTGGCAATGAGCTTCTCTGGCCGGTGGACCGAGGATATGCGCTCTTCAATATCCTTGAAACTTGTGAATTCTTTCTTTTTGCGCTCATCAATAATGGACCACATGCTTTTCTTTCCCAAACCGGGCAGAAGCTCCAGCATATGGAATCTGGTAGTAACTGGCTGTGCGCTATTGTAGAATTTGACATAATCAGCTTCCCTGTCCAGGACTATTTCCTGAATAACATAGGGCAGCTCGCTCATGGAAGCGTTTGTTAAATCCTCATATCTGACACGGCGCTTCACATGAAGTATTGCATCTCTTTTCTTAACATCCTTGCCAATGTAAACCCTTTCACCGATGGAAAGAGCCACATTGTCCTTTGGTGTTAGCTCGAATAATTTGAACTCTGTATCACCTAGAGCATACGATAATGGTTCCCTACGGAAGCCGCGCTTGTCAGAGCGCCCGTGGGGCATATAATCCAAGATGTATGCATAATCTTCCATGTGTAACTCTCCTATACGTATTTTTTGACCTTGTCCAGTATCTGGGAGATTACATTGTCATCTATTGTTATTCTCTCCTTCAGGAAAACTGCATTGATCTCATCCGGGTGCTGGGGCATAAGGTCCACTAATTTGCAGGCCATAGCATCGCTGATCTGCTCAATTTCCACAAGCTCGTTCACAAGCTTTCTAGCATCCTTGGCATCCAGCCTGGAATACTTGGTGGCATGTTCCAGAGCATAGTTCTGTTCCATTGTGAGAACACGGACTTCCTGTTCCTTTTCCAGCAACTCCTTTATCTCTGCAAGGGTTAGATATTCTTCAGACATGTGAATCCTCCTACTGCCTTTTCAGGTGCTCAGGACCGATAATTATGTCCTTACCATGCTTTCCGATGTTTAGGTGCAAAACATATGCCTTTCCCTGCATGCCCTTTACGGTGCCAGTATGTCCCTGGAACCTGACATGGGGCTGTCCTCTATGAACACTAGGGTTAATGACAACTGCAGCCTTCTCTCCCACTTCGTACTTGACGAATGAATGGGTAACCGGTGGCAAACCTCTATGCCTTGGGCTCTTGCTCAGGATATTTCGCGTCCTCTTTCTGATGCCTTTTGAACTTTTCATGTTACTTCACCTCATTCATCTATGATTTCCAAGACGTCTAACGTCTTTACTTCGCATTTCACGCCCAGTTTCCCTGCAATGCTTGGCACAGTTCTGCCTTCATCGCTATGGACAAACTCCTTGATATAGGTTCCAGCTTCTGCGGTTATGTCAATCTCAGCCTCTGTTGGGCTGAGCAGTTTCGCCTGAAGCTTTTCCACGGTTCTTTCCCGTACCATGTCGGCACGGCGGTGTGAAACCCTTTGTGGAGTTCGCTGAGCAATGCTAATGCCACCCAGAGAAACAACTACTTCTTTAAAGTTTTCCTCTGTCACTGGCGTAGAAAATGCTACTTTTACACGGTATGATTTATTGGGTCTGGCCGACTTGATTTTAACCACTTCTTCGGAGTCAGAATTCCGTAGTTCGGAGATGATTATCATGTCAGTTGATTCATTGATATCTTTTTGCAGCTTCTGAAGGTCTAGAGTTCGAATCTTCGGCTCCTTGATTTCCAGCACGAATGGCCTTCCGCGGCCCAGCATCAGTGCGTCAATATCTTCCCTGCCCATACCATGGAAACGATGGTCTGTTCCCTTTGTATACTTCAGAGCAATTCTGCCAGCCAGTTCCTCAACGCTATTGGGGTACATCATACCAGTTTCATTGCATCTATCGCAGCCCTTGCCATTGCATTGTCTGCATGGCCATCTTGTTTGAGGTATTTCTCTGGAATGCTTCTGGTATCTCCCATACATATACATTGGAGCAACCTGGATATCAACTGATTCGTAAAGTGTGTCCACAATGGCAACAATATGCGGTTTGCCAAATTCTACCTCGACACCAGTCATCTTCTCAATGCGCTTGCCGATTTCCCTGTTAAATTCTGCCTTAATTGGCTCGGTGTGGGCGGCCTGGCTCTCTGCCCAGACCTGTTCCTCGGCTGCCAGAACCTCCGGCTCAAATTTAGTACCAATGAGGAAATTGGAATGTTCCCATGATTTCATTGCCTCCATTGCCAGTTCGGCCAGGTGATCAAATTTTGATGTTATGCCCTGACAGACCTTGCACTGGGCAGTATCCTCACAGGCCGGATAATCCAGAAGCTGGCGAGCAATTATGCCTCTGGCACTATTCTCCATGCCCATGCCAACCTTGGCAAAGAGCCTGCCTAGGCACGTATCGCAGAGCTGGAACTGACTAAGGGACTCCCGGTCAATCTGGGAAATTGCCTCATCAATGCCTTCTTTAAAATCTTCTGATACCATGAATTAACCTCTAAAATGCTTAACCAGATAAGT
>DAOVXH010000157.1 GCA_030636255.1 Methanomassiliicoccales archaeon | reverse complement strand
CCCAATCTGAAGGCCGTGGCTGCAACAGCCTCATTTCCCTCGGATGTGATCATTATTACTGCAGAATCTTTTAGAAGATGATTTGTGCTTTCAAGAAAATCTATGCCAGTCTTTCCATTGGGCATTCTGTAATCCAGCAATATTACATCATAAATGTTTAATTCCTTGATAATTTTCTCTCCTTGGTGGGCATCCTCTGCCTCGGTTATCTGTATGTCTGAAATACTGTTCTCAAGCAGAATACTGATAAGTTCCCTGAAGGCAGGATCATCATCTATAAGCAGTATTTTTTTTACCATATTCAACCCTCCGGTAGCCTATTTGTTTTCAGCCAGTATTCTGGAATCTCTTTAACGGTTTTAACGAACTCTGAATAAGTGACTGGCTTCACAATGTAGCTATTGGCCCCCAGCTCATAGCACTCCTTCATATCTGATTCCAGGCCAGATGAGGTAAGCATCACAACAGGTATAGACTTGAATTTTGCATCGCCTTTCACCTCCTTCAGGACCTGCATGCCGTTCATATTCGGCATTTTCAAATCAAGCAGTATAATATCTGGAATTGGCCTGTTTAATTTTTCAGCCCATTCTCCTTGATATCTCAGATAGTTTATGGCCTCCCTGCCGTCCTTCATGACTATTATGGTATTTCCTGTCTCTTCCAGCGCACAGACTGCCAGCTCTGCATGAGCCTCATTGTCTTCCACCAACATTAGATAATTTTTTCCATTTTCCATTATTCTTCCCCCTTAATCGGTATTTTAAATGTGAATTTTGAACCCTTTCCAAACTCGGAATCAACCCAGATATCTCCGCCATGGACCTGGATAATTTTCTTGACAATTGACAACCCGATTCCCGTACCTTCGGCAGAGCTTTCGGCGGCCCTTTCAAAGATGCTGAAAACTCTTTCTTTGTCTTCATCTTTAATCCCTATGCCATTGTCCTGAACCCAAAACTCGTGAACCTTATCCTTTTCAGCCCATCCTATTTGAATTACTGGCTGCTTTTCATCGCCCATGTAATTTATTGAATTTCCAATGAGATTGCTCATGACCTGGGAAATTCTCATATCATCACAATGAATATTTGGAAAATCATCTGGCTTTTGAATTTTGATATTATTGCTATTTATCTTGCCCTCAAGCCCATCAAGGCTCATCGCAAGAATTTCATTAAAATCATGTTGTTCAAACTCCTTGGTCTTGCGGCTGGCCCTTGAGAGTTCCAGCAAATCAGAAACAAGCCTGGCAAGATTCTCGGAGCCCTGGTTAATTCTATCAAGATAATGTTTTGCCTTGTCATCTAGTTGTTCTTCATATTGCTTCCCCAGTAGTTCTGAAAAACCCTGAATTGTTACAAGTGGAGCTTTAAGGTCATGGGATACAGTATATGTATAATCTTCAAGTTCTTTATTTTTGAAAGCCAGTTCCTTTTCAACCTTTTTCAAGGTTTGTACTGTATCATTGAGGTCTTCCATGATATTCAGGGCTGCACGCTCGCTTCTTTCCAGGTCTTCAACTTTGTTCTCTATCTCTGCCTTGGCCTGTTTACTTTCTGTGATATCCTTGAGAGTGTGCATGACTTCTATCTCCTGGCCCGAGGTAATCTTGTATATTGAATGTTGAAACCATCTGGGAATTTCCGTTTCTGTCATGCATTCATGTTCGATTTCTAATGAATTTTTTCCATGTTTCATGTCATTGTAGAAATTCTTTACTTCATTGGAGTTATTCGGGCAAACACTCCATATAAATCTTTCAATTAATTCATCTGGGTTTTTATTGATAATTTCTTTTGAAGAAGGAGATGCGTAGGTGATAATTCCA
Organism: Methanomassiliicoccales archaeon; assembly: GCA_030636255.1. Lineage (GTDB taxonomy): Archaea > Thermoplasmatota > Thermoplasmata > SG8-5 > SG8-5 > JAGLQM01. The sequence continues at coordinate 2,618 of DAOVXH010000157.1, read as the reverse complement.
TCAATAGTTGTTAGCAATATCGCATTTCCAGAACTCTCAACCATTCGTCTGTATTTTTCTTCACTTGCTTCCAGTGCCTTTTCAGTACTTACCAGCTTCTTTTGAATTGAAAAATAAGTGCCCTTGTGCCCTCTGATATCTGCCAGGAACAGGAAACCAAGCAACAATTGCCCATAGGCGAATGCAAATATTGGCAGAATATCCACATCATTAGCCTGGGACATTCCCCCAACCATGAAAGCTAGAATTGCAAGCAGGAATAGCAGATCGAGCGAGTTCCTGTCTCTATAGAACAGGTATAAGGAACCAAATGCCACATATATGCCCAGCATTGCCATTATAGATGAGAAGGGTGATGTGATATCAAAGGGCATGATTATCATAGCGAAACATAAAATAAATATAATCAAAAAGATTCTAAATGGAAGTATGAATCCTTTTGAATGCCATATTTTGTCACTTAGCGCCAGGAATATGGCAACCATCAATGGCATTGATGCCCAAAAATATGCATTCCAGCCCCTGAGGCTGACTGTTGGATCATCAAGACCCTGGGCCATGTGAAACATGGAGATGGCAGATGCTAGAAAACCCATGACAAACATAAGTTTTCTTTTATCTCTATCATTGTAATATTGTTGTAGCAGGAACAGTGATAATGCTATTCCTAGGGCTGATAATATAAGCCAGGGAGGGTCCACAATATTCATTGGGACATCTCCCCAGTTCTTGCTGTCTTCAATTTATCTATCTCTTTTTTCAGTTCCACCATTCGCAATTCTCTGTCAACCGTGAGTTTCTTATATCGTTCCAACTCATCCACCTTGGTATTGAGCTCCTGGGTTCTCTGGGCTATGGTGTCTTCCAGGCCTTCCTTGTATTCCTTCAATTCACTAGTCATATTATCAAAAGCATGGGCCAGTTCCCCGACTTCACCCTTCATTTTTGTGTCTATCTGGACATCCATATCTCCCTTGCCAAATCTCCTTGTCTTGTCTATTATTTCTGATATTGGTCTGGATACCCAGAGATGGATTGAAACAGAAATGATTAACAGGATAACTAACAACATTATTACTATCAATAGCATAGTCTGCTGGAATTCGAGAGCATGTGACTCCGTGTGTTCAGTGATATCATCAATAAGGATAAGCGAGCCCATAATCTGGCCGCTTACATTGTATATTGGCACCCTTCCAGAGGAATAGGATGTATTATTGTATGAATATTTCAAATTTATAATGGTATTTTCATTGGAAAGAATTAGATCATCATTTGAGAAACTTATATCTATATGATTTTCTGGCTGGCTCATTGTTGAATATACAATCACATTGGAACCCATGTCATCCCAGTTGTTTCTTTCTCCAGAATTGTTCTTCAGCTGTTCCCATTCTTCCTGGTCAAGAAAATTCTTGTTCAATGTCAGCATGATTTCCTCATCCATCAAATCAACTGTATCTAATAGTATATTTTTTATTTCCACGCCAAGTTCAACATATCCAATATGCTGGGTTCCATTGAATAATGGTTTTACTACTCTGAGCTTTAAAGAATCACAGCAGGTCTCAATGCCAATACCTTCATCCATGGTGTCCCTTGCCTGATGCAGAGTGTCTCGTGTTATCAGATCCCCATAATAGTCTGGCTCATGCATTCTGACAAAACAAGTTTCATTGAGATTATGAACAGAATAATGTGTGATATTATGATCATTTTTCAGGTTATTGAATGTGGTCTGGGCATGGTCTACATAACTCAGGCGCTCATCATTCAGAAATCTATCGGTCAGTCCTTTTTTATTTGTAATCATGTCAACGGCAACACAAAGCATTTCTGTCTCTTTTTCAATTACTGTGTTGAAAAGGATATTCAACCTATTAATGTTCAATTCACTTTCATGCAGTAGATACTCATCTGCAGCATTATTGAATGAGTTCCAAAATATGGCACCAATGATTAACATAGACACAACCAATAGAGAAACCAATTTTGGGGCTATCTTACCAAGCCATGTTGTGGTTTTGCTCATCTCAGCCACCTCTCTGCTTTTTCTTTAGTGACATTATTTCTTCTTTCAATTCCATCATTTTAAGCTCGCGATTAATTGTGGCCTTCTTGTAACTCTCGAGTTCATCTACCTTTGACTTCAGATTTTCCTCTGCATGTTTGCGCTGGCTGATATCATCAAACACTGTGGCAAATTTTCCTTTCTTAGGTGAGAAAACAGAGATGGAAAAATGTTTGTTCATGGGCGGTAAATAGGTCTCAAATTTAGTTGACTGGCCAGTTTTTGCCACATCTGCATAAATTTCCATATAAGACGGTTCATCTGTGCCATATATTTCCGAAGCTACCTTGCTAATAACATCCTCTTTTTTTAAATTCAAAGTTTCTTCACATTTCTGATTTGCATCAATTATTCGATAATCCACTGCCTTTCCTGAATCATCACATATGATTTCATGCTGGCATACACCTTCATTCATTGAATTATAAAGAGTTCTGAAACTCCGTTCATTTTCCTTCAAGGCCTTCTCTCTTGCCTGCCTGGCAGTAATATCCCTGACCATGACCAGTGAGGCAGGATTACCATTATGCTCGAATATAGAATTTTG
>DAOVXH010000051.1 GCA_030636255.1 Methanomassiliicoccales archaeon | reverse complement strand
GCCAATGACGGAACACTGACAACAAGCAGCGTTGGTGATTACTCCGCCGTACCTGTTGATGTGACACTGAATCCAGGATGGAATCTTGTTGGATACCCATCTGTAACAGGCGAAAACGCCTTTGATTCACTGCTAGCTCTTGGAGTGAACTGGATTGGAGAATACCAGGCAGCAACACCATACATCAATGACGAGAGTGACTTGACTCAGGTAGATATGTCAGAGGGAAATGCATACTGGATACATGTAGACGCATTGACCACCTGGACTGTAGACCCATAAGGTAAAAACGAAGAATGGGGAATCGAAAGGTTCCCCCCTTTTTCTATTTTTCATTTATTAAATGTTTGAGATTATATCAGGATTCGGACGAAAATTATTAATAATGCTTTTCGGTAAGTTTATATACTTCTTTTTTCCATTCGAGCTACATTCTTATACTAGTATGTACTATTTTTTATTACATTTATGTTGCCTGTATATCATAAGGGCGCTATTTCTTATGCGGGTGGCGGAAGAAAGGAGGATTAATAAATGAGTGAAACACTGCATAAAAAACTGATAGTAGCTGCTATCGCATTCTCATTTTTTGGAATGGCATTCAGTGGCTTAAGTGGGCTTGCGAAGGATGATATGGAAAAAGCAGACAATATTGAAAGTTTTTCAAATGAAATGAGAGTGGCGGTTGATGAATCTAAATTAAAAGATATCAGCAATGGCCCGAGAACGCTAGGCAAAGATTCGTCTGACCTTATTGAATCCCTACCACCGGGTGAGAAAACCAATAGCTTGTTGGTGGATGGATTCGAGGCATACGCGCCAGGAGCAGCACCTCCAGACCCGCCATGGGCAACCACTGCACCACTTGGCGGTACTTGGCCAGTGTGGGAGGATAACCTTGAGGACGATGTTCTTGGAAGTAATCCAGACTCGCCACCCTGGACAACCACAGATGCAGGCGGGGCCCCAATATACTGGGAGCGCGACTTTGAGGACACAGGCATTGGCCAGGACCTTTCCACAGGATATGCTGATGGTGATGCTGGTGGCTTCAGAACGTTTGAAGGAGATGGCACATACACAGGCCAAACAAGACCTGCTGGAGTTCCTGGTGGTACAATTGATGCTTCCATGACTCCCGGAACAATGGCTTCATATTTTGATGAAGGAGTGGATAGTGGGGCAGACGCCTGCTTAGTTGGTCCAGCTGGGATCGGCGAGGGATTGACAGACCATGCATTCCTTGGATTCTGGTTCTATGCCGACGAGATTGCTGACAGGACTGATTTTTATGCACTGGACTATAATTCAATGAATTATGCGTTTTCGATTACACTCTTTGGTGGTCAAATATATCACTGGCCCGGTGGAGCACCAACTGCATTTGACACGTATAATGCAAACACCTGGTACGAGATATTCTACGAATATGATGATACGACACAAGAATACAGAATCTGGTATGACGGGGTAAATGTTGTTGGCTGGACTGCCTATGAAATGGCAATTGTTGATCTCAATGCCCAGTACATGATAGGCGGAGAAACACTGGGATCTGGAGCATCTAATATTTACATAGATAACTGGAGAAATTTCAACCCGCCAACAGGCGGCTCCCAGGACATCTACGTTGTGGACACATATTCCAGTTCATGGGACGGCGGAACACAGAGCGTTTTCATGGAACAGAACAGTGAAGCAACCCAGGCATTCACAGAAGCCTCATTCGGACCACCTTACATGTTCGGAACCATGATGTACTGCTGGTTCTTTGTTCAGACAGAGACTGTGGCAACATCTGATGGTGCTGTGTTCTATTTCATTGACTTCAGCGGTTCCTATATTGCTGGATTCAGATTCAATGGCGGAAATATTGAATATTATTCTGCCGGGGGCTGGGTGATTGCCATGCCCTATGCAGATGCAACTGAGTATTCTTTCGAATTTGAAATGAATGATCTCACCCAACAATATAATGGAATATGGATTAACAGTGGCGAGATAGTTCTCAATGCCCCAATGGGCGAAAATGGTGCAGGAGTTTCAGGCTTCAGAATGGAAGGAACGCCAGGTACGCCATCAAGGGTATGGATGGACTATCCGAGCGCCTCTGGCGGCGACGATGACTGTATACTGGAAGTGAGCACTGATGTTGCCCACACAGGATTCAATAGCCTGCATATCCAAGAACGTGGTGCTACAACCTATGCTTCAGCAATAACTACCTATGATGATGGGGCTGGAGTCAGATACGGAGAATTTTCAATCTGGTTCTATGCTGATGACCCAATGGGTGCAGGGGATATTTACCTTGGTGATTCATTCGGCAGAACGCTTACTTCAATCAGCCTTGGAAGCGATATAGGGGCTGGGGCACATCCCGGCTCTATCCAATGGGCAGATAATGATGGCGTAACCGTGTGGATAGTTCCTGGACCTTCCTACATAACAGGCACATGGAATAATATCTCCATAAGATATGATACTGTTGCACAATCATTTGATGCAATATGGAATGGAGCTGTTCAGGGAACCTATGGTTGCCAGGACCTGGCTGCCGAGGATTTATACGCGGCCTATATCTTTGGAGCGGCAACCAGCCAACCTCAGAACTTCTATTATGACGATATATCTCTGTGGTTAGACGACCCACCAGCACCGCCGACGGATGTGAATGTATTAGATGCGTCACCCAGCACGGTCGATTATTACACAACAGCAGACAATATAGTTGAGGGTACAGTGGTCGGAACAGAGGCAGATACCCATGGAGGAACAGTCCAAACCATAACAGAGGTTCCAGGCGTCGGAGGAAGTGGAAGCTCACTTGCTCTTCCAACAGCTGACGTGGCTATAGGAACACCCTGGCTGACTCCTGGAAATGCATATGCGGTGGACTCTGTTGACACAACAGCTGACGCAGATGCTTTGCATCATTCATGGTACAACTATGATTTCAGTGGCATACCTGCAGGGTCAACCATTGATGGAATTGAGGTAATATTGCGTAATGCCGATTCAAACAGAAATGGCAATTCCGTTGACGTGGCCCTTTCATGGGACGACGGCGGAACATGGACTGCCCCTGTTAATCAGGCACTTGTGAGGAATGTCCCGACCGACCACACACTTGGCGGACCTGCAAATGACTGGGGACACACACCCTGGACATTGGCAGAGATACAGAATAACATGAGAGTGTCCATGTATTACAACCAAGTGGACCGTATCGGTAATGTGGACGCTATTGAGATTAATGTATACTACACCTCACCGCCGGCCAACACTCTTGAACATCGCTGGACAACCGAGATACTGCCAGCAGGGGCAACATCCCTTATGTTGTATGTTGATGGAGGCTTTAACACCGGTTCCGATGACAACTTCGATATCGGATACTCCGCAGTACTTGGCGGTCCGTACACACCAATAATAACTATTAGCACAGACACACTGGATCCATACAGCGCAGCCATACCAGCAGGACTTGCTACAGGAGCGCCGATTTACCTTAATGTTGTGGATTCCAATGGCGGAGATATTGCCAGTGCAGACACTGTGACAATCGACGAGATGCGTGTCGAATGGACATTCATACCAGGTGGTGCCGACATAATAGTTCAGTGGACTCTGTCTACCGATGACGGAGCTGGAGCGAATGATGTGGCCGGATACAATGTATACGGCTCTGACGCAGAGACTGGTGGAACCTTCCTCGGCGGCCCCTATGAATTCCTAGGAACAGTCGGTGCAGGCGTTACCCAATGGACAGATGTCGGTGAGGCAGCAGACCTGATAAACAATATCTGGTACTTTGTCACTGCATTTGACACCTATACAACCGAGAGCGTGGATTCTGGTAATGCCAGCAAGTTCAACGTGGCACCGGTGACAAGCAGTGTTCTCGCAAACGGCATGCTAGAAGTGTTGATTAACCCCGGCGACCCAGTGACAGTAACTGCAGTTGTCTACGATGATTCATCCACATGGGAAGATATTCCTAAAATGGACGAAGCAGAATGGTATGATAACTTTGTTGGAGACCCTGGCGAAGGCCTTGGAACCCCAATGACAATAGTAGATGGAATATGGGACGGAACAACAGAAGCATTGACCATAGCCATAGACACAGCAGCGTGGGGGCCAGGCGAGAGCCATTTCATCTATGTGCGAGGCCATGAAGCAGGGCCAGGAAACACAGGCACAGGATGGGGAGCGCCGGTTGGCGTGTGGGTAAATACAAGCTCAGCACTCTCTGCCTATGACATACCAATACCATCACTAGGATGGGTCTTTGTCTCGTTCCCATTTGCCATGAGCGGAGATATTGCAACTGTTCTTACAGACGCAGTTGGCACCACAGCATGGGACATTGCCAAATGGTATGACCCCACCAATGTGACCGATCCATGGAGGACATACAGTGTGAACAGCCCAGGTCTCAGCGATATGCCAATGGTCACCAATAACATGGGCCTATGGCTACACATAACAGTTAATGATGGAACCCTGACAACAGGCATTGTTGGTGATTACTCGGCAGTTCCTGTTGATGTAACACTGCAACCAGGATGGAACCTTGTTGGGTATCCATCAATAACTGGTGAAAATGCCTTTGATTCATTGCTAGGATTGGGAGTAAACTGGATTGCAGAATATCAGGCTGGAACACCATATATTGTAGACTACAGTGACCTGACTCAGGTGGACATGGCAGAGGGCAATGCATACTGGATTCATGTAGATGCATTGACAATCTGGACTGTAAACCCATAGGTAAAAACAAAGAATGGGGAATCGAAAGGTTCCCCCCTTTTCTCTTTATTATATATATTAATTTAATACAGTATACTATCTCATAATATATTATATACAAAACAAATTTGGCATTAAACTCATAATTAAGCTTGTCAAATTTATGCTTCACCGAAACATTTTAAGCCGGGTCGATACTCACCAATCGGATGTCAGGTTCCAGAATAATATTAAAAAATATTTCCAAGGGCCAGGGCAAGCTAGTTGGCCCAGTCGGTTCATTCTCAATATATCATGAAGATAGGCCATCCTGCATCATTGGGTGCCCGGCCGGTGTAGACATAAAGGCATATGTGAATCTGATATCTGACAAGAGGTACGAAGATGCTGTTAGCATTATACGTCTAACCAATCCATTTCCAGGCATTTGCGGTAGGGTTTGCACCCACCCATGTGAGGCTGAGTGCGGCCGCAAGGACATTGATGAATCTGTTTCTATAAAGACATTAAAAAGATTTGCAGCAGATTATGAGCTTTCCAGAAAGAGCCAAATGAAGGAATCTCCAAAAAAGCATGAAAAAAGTGTGGCAATAATCGGCAGCGGCCCTGCAGGGCTAACAGCAGCGGTTGACCTGACACTTGCAGGATTTCCTGTTACGGTGTTTGAAGAAGGAAAGGAACCAGGCGGTCTTCTGGCCTGGGGTATTCCTGATTTTAGATTACCAAAGAACATTGTTAGAAGTGAAATCAAGGACATGGTGAACCTTGGTGTTGAAATATGTACCAATGAAAGAGTTGATAATCCACTTGAACTGCTGGAGGAAGGTTATTCCGCAATTATACTGGCCATGGGCTGTCAAGCCCCAGTAAAATTAGATATTGAAGGCCATGAAAATCTTACTGATTGTCTCGAATTCCTTAGAAATGTTTCAGATGGTAAGCTCGCAAAGCTGCCTGGAAAAACAATAGTTATTGGTGGAGGAAATGCTGCACTTGATTCTGCCAGGACCGCACTGCGCCTTGGCGGAGAAACAATAATAGCTTATCGGAGAACCGAAGAGCAGATGCCTGCCGAAGCCGAGGAAATTCATCATGCCAAGGAAGAGGGGATAAACTTCCAATTCCTGGCAATACCTCATAGGGTTCTGACGCATGGCAAAAAAATTACTGGAATGGAATTTCAGAGAGCAGAACTTGGAGAACCGGATGACTCTGGAAGATGTTCTCCTGTGCCTATACCTGATGATTATTTTACAATTGAAGCAGATAATGTCATTCTGGCCCTGGGCTCAAATACAGATACCTCAAGCTTACCAGACACACTCAAACTTACCAAATGGTCAACCCTGGAAACAGATGAATGGAATATGACCTCTCAGCAGGGACTGTTCGCTGCCGGGGATATTGTCTCCGGGCCTTCAACCATTGTTGATGCAATTGGCAGTGGCCATTGCGCCGCAAACGGTGTTATTAATTTTCTGATAGGTGAAGAAGGGGGCTTCGGAGCAAGAACATCTGAAATGATGCTTATTGTTGAGTCTGAAGTGCCAGATGCCGAAAAACGTGTTGAGGCTGTTTGCATTCCTGCCAATAAACGCCAGACAACATTTGATGAGGTTGAGATGGGGCTTGAAGAAGCTAATGCCCTGGCAGAAGCTAATCGCTGCCGAAGATGTGGCAGCTGCAGTGTTTGCTCTGTTTGCCTTTCAGTCTGTGATTACAGAAATGCAGTGATAACCATTCTGGATGCTGATGAATCAGCCCTTGCCAAAATACCATTCCAGCTTGCTGAAAAAGGAATGAGCCAGGATTGGAAAATTCAAATTGATAATGAAGAATTCGCTGTTAAGATTGAGCCAATAATGGCCAGGGTTGATGAAACACTATGTATTGCATGCGGGCGCTGCGAGGAATCATGCCCTTACAAGGCAATACGCACAGTATTTGACATGCTGGGCAATGCACATGCCCAGATTGATGCTTCGGCCTGTAGGGGCTGCGGGGCCTGCGCTGGAACCTGCCCCACGGGTGCAATAAAGATGGGGTATGTGGACAATGATGATTTATTTCCGAAAATTCATGAGGCAGTCAAGGAATCAGATATTGTCAAATTATCATGCATATGGAATGACTTTGATTCTGGAATAGCTTGTGAGCCTGGTGAGATAAAATTGCAATGCACCAGAAGAGCTTCTCCCTCTTTGATACTGGAGGCCCTTGCCTCTGGGGCCAGGGGTATTGAAATCTTCGGATGCAATAATGATGAATGTCATTATTTGCCAGGGCCGTGGATGGGGCCGGATATTGTGGAATCATGCAAGTTAATTCTTCAGGAATTGGGCATTGACCCTGGAAGAATTGTCTATTCGAACATGAATAATTTACAGACAATTCCCGAAGGGCGGGAAAAATTTCTTCCATTTGTCCAAAATATTCCAGACACAAAAACACCAATGGGGCGCTGTCTAAATGCGGCGCAGATTCTCATGGCGCAGCCAGATATAAAATTCCAGCCAGAAGCCAATGGTAAATACCTTCTGGGAATGGGATGCCTGGCCATGTCCGAGCCAACTTTTTTGGCACATGGATTTGAGAGGCCAGATATACTTGGTTCAATAATGAAACTCCTTGAAATTGCAGGCATTGAATATGAGCTGGCCCAGGGAATTCACATCTCAGGAAACAGCCTCAAGGAATGGGGCATGGAATCGCTATTTGAGCAGTATTCAAAATCAATAATCAATCAGGTAAAGTCAAGCCAGGCTGAATGCCTTATAATTCCGACACCAAAGACCTACAAGGCTTTTATTGAAGAATATGGGGAAGTCTTTGGGGTCCTTTCCTTGCCGGAAATGCTGAAAGGGCTTCAGGGAAAGCTAGCTCCTACGAACTTGACTGTTGGCTATCATCCTTCATGCGTAGACGGTGGGGATTTCGATGCTAGCTGCCTTGAACTTCTTGCTCTGATACCTGGCCTGAAAGTTGTGGAGCTTCAGGGAGAATGCGGGGACACTGGGTGGCGGTCTGTTGGTTCTGATTCCAGGAAAAAGGGTGCAGAATTAATGAGAAAGGCCGACGAGGTCGGCGCGAAAATTTTGATATCAAGCTCCACCAGATGTACTGCACACCTGGACGCCCTAAGGAATGGTTGGTGTCAGAGCGGTGTTGATGTTCAGGATATTTTCAGTTTCCTGGTCTCCAGGCTGGAGGTGATTGATAATGAGTGACCGCCGCATTCAAAAACATCCTATTATCTCACCGGACTCCCAACCAATAGTAAATTTCACATTCAATGGCAAGGAGTACAAAGCAAGGCCTGGCGAAATGATATCCAGTGCAATGATGGCCTATGATATTACAATCTTCAATAAGCACCATAAAGATGGGGCGCCACAAGGAATATTCTGTGCCAATGGCCAGTGCGCTCAATGCCTGGTACTTGTTGATGGAGACCCATTGAAGGCCTGCATAACTCCTGTGAAGGAGGGCATGCAAGTTCAGGAACTTCATGGCTTGCCAGAACTTCCAGAAGATGATGAAATTGTGCCAGCCAGTGCAATTCCGATAATTGAAACTGATGTGCTGATTGTTGGAGCAGGGCCTGCTGGACTTTCTGCGGCAGTGGAATTGTCTGCTGGAAATCTCAGGATGATTATTGCCGATGACAAGATGGAACTTGGCGGTAAATTGGGGCTGCAAACACATAATTTCTTTGGCTCCATCAGGGACTGTCATGCAGGAATGAGAGGCATGGATATCGGAACCCTGCTTGCCCAGGAAGTGGAGGAGCTTGGCACTGCCCAGATATGGTTGGATTCTCCTGTTGTAGGAGTATTTTCAGACGGATTTGTGGGAATTGCAAAATCTGGAAAATATCATCTAATAAAACCAAAACATATTTTGATTACCGCAGGAGCAAGAGAGAAAACCCTAGCTTTTTCAGGCTGCGACCTTCCTGGAGTTTATGGAGGCGGAGCATTCCAGACACTTGTTAATCGTGATCTTATCAAGGCCAGTGATAAGTTGTTCATTGTGGGGGGAGGAAATGTCGGGCTAATAGCGGCATATCATGCTTTGCAGGCCGGAATTGAGGTTCTTGGCATAGTAGAAGCCCTGCCACAATGCGGCGGTTACAAGGTTCATCTGGACAAGGTGAAAAGATTGGGAATACCTGTCTGGACATCACATACAATATTGAAGGCCGAAGGTAATGGAAAACTGGAAAAGGTTACTATTGCGGCGATAGATAATACATTCACAATTCAACCAGGCACAGAACAGATTTTTGAATGCGATACCTTGCTTGTGGCTGTTGGTCTTGCCCCTGTGAACGAACTTTTGGAAAAAGCCAGATTATTCGGTTTAAGTGCTTATGCAGCAGGTGACGCAGATATTATTGCTGAAGCATCCGCCGCCATATTCAGCGGCCGCATAATCGGCAGAAAGATGCTCCAGGACATGGGCCAGGATATTGAAGTGCCGCAAGAATGGTATGATATATTGGACATGCTCCGGGCAAAGCCAGGGCTAATGCATGAGTTGAGTGCCTGGAAAAAAGAAGGCGCGAAAATTTATCCAATTATCAGATGTGCACAGGAGATTCCATGCAATCCATGTACTGCTGTGTGCCCGAAAAATTCCATAAAAACCCATGATGGAAAGTTGTCTGGCATACCAGAATTTTTCAATGAATGCATTGGATGCACAAGATGTGTTGCCATTTGCCCTGGGCTGGCAATAACTTTGGTTGATACCGGTTATGACCCCGAGGGAAAACTAGCATTGGTAACAATACCCTGGGAGATGCCCCATGGAACAATCCAACCTGGCCAGATTGTCAAAACAAAGGGCTTTGAGGGCGATGATATCGGCCATGGCAAAGTAATTGCCATGAAGGATTCAAAATGGCAAAATCGCCGTCAACTAATGCTTTTGGAAGTTCCAATAAATGAGGCAGAAAAAATCGCTGGCATTCAAATTTATGAGCCTGGGAAACCCATGACTGGGACGGCAAATACTGAGCAGGATGACTGGGACACCATTGTTTGCAGATGCGAGCGTGTTACCAAGGGGGAAATAATCAGCTATATCCAGGAGACAAAGTGCACAGATTTCAATGCTCTCAAGGCAGCATTACGGGTAGGTAT
>DAOVXH010000052.1 GCA_030636255.1 Methanomassiliicoccales archaeon | reverse complement strand
GCATCTGTGCATGTCAGGGTTATGGTTTTGTTACCTAACAATGTAAATGAGTAGTTGAGTAAAGCACCAGATAGAACTATGTCATTTGCGCCATCGTTGAATGTCCAGATATAACTTACAATTCCGACATTGTCACTGCTGTCAGAGCCATCGAATATAACTGTTAAGCATTCTGCACAATCACTTCCAACACCAGCATCTGCAACTGGGTCTGTTATGTCCAGAATGGTTATGACAACTGTATCTGTGCCTGTATTGCCTGTGGGGTCACTTACTGTTAGTGTTACATTGTAAACACCTGGCTGTGGGAATGTGTAGACTGGTTGCTCGCCGTAAAGCGTCACTGAACCAAAGGTCCAAGTGTAATTGCCGATTCCTGCGATATCTGTGCTTCCAGAACCATCAAACTCCATTTCTGTGTCCTCATTGACTGTCTGGTCATCTCCTGCATCTGCAACAGGTTCGAAAACGTCAATCACAGATACTGTCACATTGGCTGTGTCTGAATAGCCTTCAACATCTGTCACGGTAAGCTCGAACAGGTAATCGCCTGGTAATGCGATTGAAGCGGTCGCTGTCTCACCAGAAACGGTGATATTAGCTGAAGCACAACTCCAGTTCCAGCTGACAATGAAGTAGTCATCTGTGGAATCAGAACCATCCAGAGTGAAGTTCTTGCTCTCATTAACAGAGATATCTGAACCTGCATCTGCTACTGGTGGTTGTGAAATATAGTCCAATTGCACAATAACTACCTTGCTGGTGTCTATCAATGGTGGAGGAACAGTTATACCTGTTGCTGGTCCCTTGGAGGCTGTTAGTTCATGTGGTGTGTAGTAAGTCATTCCAGGGACATTCTGAAGGTACTCGTTCACTGGTATCCATGGTGCGTGACCATCAATACCTGTTGTTCCGGATGCTACTAGTGCGCCGGCATAGTTCCTGAGCTCGTAATCAGTGTATGGAATCGATTCTCCATTACTCTCCTGTTCTGACTTGACATCCACGAACCATTTCCTGAGTAGCCATGAACCATCTGTACCCTGTACAGAAGTTCCATTGACTGCCATGTCCAATCCAAACCTGTTGGTGACCTCTGTCTCTCCAGAGATATCTACAGTTACTCCAAAGTCGATATTGCGAGTAACCTCTACTGAAGATATTGGGCCAAGGGTAACGTTTCCTGACATTATGGTGAACCTGGTTGCGTCAACATGATATTCCACAACAGAACCATTGTATCCATCATTGAGGGCTAATGCCCTTATGGCATTCTGAATCCTCAGGGCTACGTCGGCCATGCTTGGAGTTCCTACAAAGTTAACTATAACAGTGCTTGAAATTCCATCAATGGTGATATTGAAGGAACCTGCTGCGATTCCAGTCCACCATCCAGATACATCTTCGGCATATATACCACCATACATAATTCCAGAAGAGTTCTCGACCCTTGCAGTTGACTTATCAAACTCAACATTCAATGCTGTTATGTACGAGTCCCAGTTGATGTCAAGGTTTGCCTCTGCATCAGGGTTGTCAAATGTGCAGTTCTCCATGTCAAATGTGGCATGGCGGAAGTATCCACCGAAACCATCTGTTCCTATCCTGTCAAAGGTGTCAAAGCCATTATCATAGACATTGGTCTCGATTATGCTGCCTGCAATTCTTCCTGCAAGACTTGATGCATAAATTCCGTGCCAGTCATTTCCATAAACATCACAGTTTTCAATGTTAAGTGTGGCATCATCGGTTACATTGACAAATAATCCAGCACCTCTGTTATCAATGAACTTACTGTTGGTTATGGTTGCAGTCATTGTTCCCCAGGAATCCAGTGTAAGACCGTTTCCATGGGCATGCCAGAATGAGTCATACTCGGTATCATCATCGTAGATTGCACCCTGGAACGTAGATGAGTCTATATCAACTTCCATATTAACATCTGCATTTATCTGAACCTGGCTGTTCTTTCCACCTGGTCCAAAAATATTGTTGCTCATGCTGACGATTGTCTCATTACATACCTGCACGAAATAATCATTATCTCCTAGGCAGGCAGTGTGCTTTCCAATCCTTATGCCAAAGTCTTTGGCATCGTCCTCAGAAACCATATCTCCGCCCTGCTGGAATCCCTGAATGACATTATCGTTCATCTCAAGGTCTATGAGCTCGTCAGCAAACATTCGCATTGCCCCGCCTAAATTGTCAGAGTCGCCTATAATTGCAGTGATGTGATTGTTATTGATATCTGCGTATATTCTCTGAGTATTGTAGTCACAACCCCACTGACCTATCCAGAACACTCCACCGATGTCCATACCATTGCTCACTGTGTTGTATAGACTGTACATAGAGATGTCATTGTTCTCGATGGTAACGTGTTGGTCATATCTGGCTGCAAGTCTTATTATGCCGCCTAAATAACCGCTGCCGTCAGCAATACCAACGATAGTATTGTCTGAAATGTCAACTGTTATGTTATCACAGAGACCGCCAATATCTGGGTCGCCGTTCCAGCCTGAGACCGGGGAAATTCTAATGAATCCGCCAGCACCTTCACCATAAAGTGAAGGATCTTTGAATTTAAGAATGTTCTCCTTGATAACTGCGTTCACATTCTTTTCTGCTTCAATTCTGATGAAACCGCCAAAGTTACTATTATCCATGCAATTTGCAATTATCTCATTTCCAGTGATTGTAGCATTTACCCACTGAAGTGGAGAACTGTAATCGTCCCTGGATGATGTGATTGTAATCACTCCAAAGCCCTGGTTGCCATTTTCTTCAACATAATAGCGGTTGTTGACGACTGTAACATCTGCATCATCCATAACATTGAAATCAAAGCAGCCACCCTTGTCTGTGTCTGTTCCAGCATCATACAGGAATCTAATTTCATTGTCTGCAACATAGGCCTTTAGTTTGAGAAGTTCTCCCATGTTAGAACCTGGCACTGAATCTGCCTCATCGGTTCCCAGCTTTATGACGCCGCCAATATATCTGCCGCCTGTCAGGAAGTTTCCTACAATTGTGGCATCCATGTAATAGTATGCTCCGGTTCTTAGGAATCCGCCTACTTCTACCATCTCACTGGGTTCCAAGTAATTTGCATGGTTCCTTGAGAACTCAAGAGTCAGGTTTCCAGGAACATAATGGTCTGCGTCACAGAGTGCACTGTTATGCTTGTGTGTTCCGATATTGAACCCGTCACCATCATCATTGGATGCTAAACCGCGCAGGATATTGTCCACTACCTTTGCATCAAGATCGTTCCTTGCCTGGAACTGATGTCCAGCATAGTAGGTTCCAATCAATGTATTATTGTGCATGTGGACATCTGTCTCATTGCTTCTCCACCAGTCATTCCAGTGGTATCCGACCATTACACCGCCACATCCATTATCCACTAACAGATTGTCATAAACTGTGACAGTTGTTGTTCCATTGTCTGTCAGGACATAGAGAACTGAACCATTTGAGTCATCATTATTATAGGATCCATCATTGTCCCAGAACTCGCAGTTGTACATTGTAACTTCTGCTGTGTTATTGGCTATGACAGATAATCCAAAGTCATTGCCAGAAATGTTCAGGTTATGGAAGGTAACTTCAATATCTGTGGCATTCATGAATATTGCATGTAGGCCATTATTAATGAAATTATTGTCAGTAATGGTCCTTCCAGTTATGTTATATCCTGGGTTGGACTGGGCAAGGATTGCCATACCAACTCCATTATTGTCTGAGATATTGTTTCCACTCAGAACTGCAGGGAATCGGCTGTCAAATATAAGCCCGTGCTCACAATCTGCTATTAAGCTATCAGTCAAGCTCACGTCATTGGATTCTATCCAGATTCCGCCAAGATCGTCCAGCGGAAAGTTGCTATTATTTCCAACACCATGAATCTCACTCTCATCCAATGTCATTGTAGCTGTGTTGCGCACCCAGAAATAATAGTTACCTGTTAGGTTTGCCTGGATAATGGAACCTGTGTTCATATCAAGTTCTCCACCACCAAGGATTTCCAAATGGTATTTTTGGATAACACTGCTGTTCATGACTATGGTTGTGTTCACAAGTGTAAGTGTTGCATCATTCTGGATTGTAATGTTTCCAGTAAGGTATATCACTTCATCCGTATAGGTCACGTCGGCACCTATTGCCTGGTCTCCTATCCAGACGAGATCATTTGTCTCGTTAACTGGACCGGGAGAGGCAGCCACTAAAATGGATGCATTGCCAAATGCCATGCATACCATGGCCAGTACCATGACCATTGCTCCTATTCTTTTATTCATTTCAATCACCTTATTTCATTTCATTGTTTTATCTGATTTTAGTAAGTTAGGTCTAGAAATGTCTCATTATATATATAATATTTGTAACACTGTTAACTGTACCTATTATATATCAAGAACTCAACTACGTTTAATCTATTATTTCATCCTCTGGTTCAGATTCTAACTCTGGCTCCGGAGCAGGTTCATCAGCTTCTATGGGTTTCGGGTTCTTTTTTAGTTTCCCCATAAGAAGAACTGTCAATATGATTGCAACCAGGATGAATACAATAATGATGGGAAGCCAAAGCTGTCCTCCTGAACTGGGCAGTTCAGCTGTATCTCCCACTTCCTCGGAACCATCAGATTCATTTGGTACTAGACTGGAGTCTATAGCCTTGACAACGTAGTAATAGGTCTCGCCGTCCTCAACTTCCATATCAATCCATGTGGTCTGATTGGCATCAAGGGTTGCCACAAGCTCATAGTTGCTTCCACTGATTATGCTACGGTATATTCTGTAGCCCCCAAGGTCCGGTGCTGTGCCAGGGGACCAGGAAAGAGAAATAGTTCCATCCTCATTAACCTGAATTTCCAGGTCTGTTGGTGGCAGTGGTGCCTCGTCATCATAAATGCTGAAGCTGGTTGATATCCATGGCCCGTTATTACCCTGGGAGTCCACGGCTCGGAATTGCAAATTATATTCTCCCTGACTCAGGGCATCAATGTCTATTTCAAATGATATTTGTTCCTCTGATTCATCGAAGGAACCGTCCACGGCAATAATATCATAGACAAGTGCAGGTGTTGAGGCAGGCATGGAATCATCCCAGGCCATTTCTCCGTCAGAGACATAGGAACCGCCCATATCAGAGTCATCAAAGGATGCGTTTATCCAGATTTTCTGAACATCCAGGCCAGCATCTATAATAGATTGATATAATGAACCAGTTATTTCTGGGCCGTCATCGTCCTCTATGGTAAGAATAATATCAAGCCAATCACAGAAGTTTCCTGAATCATCACTTCCCCGAATCCAGAATGTATAATCTCCTGCCTGGAAAGAATCTAAATCAATTTCCAGTGAAAAATCCTCTATATAATCATCGAAGGAACCATCAACCGAGGATAGCTGTTCTGCCAGACCAGGGTTCAGGGCAGGTTCTGTTTCTGACATTTTCCATTCTGCACTGTCAATAATAGAATTACTAAGACCATCATCGTCTATTGTGAAATTAAGCCATACCTTGTCCTGGGATGTTAGGCTGGTTGTTGGAGTAAGCCCATAGTCGGAAATAACAGGCGATGAAATATCACTGAGATTGACCAATAATGATCTGGTTTCAGACATATCAATATCCATCTCAAGAGATTCATACCCTTCCTTTGAAATGTTCAGGTTATAGGCTGAATAATCATCAGTATAATTGAAATGCTGAATATAGCCCAGTAATTCAATTTTCTCGGTATTTCCCTGGGTATCAGTAGTATAATTGCCCAGAGTTGCCGTATCATTTGTTAATATAATTTTTGAACCGGAAATAGGGAATCCATTGGCCATGGTCTGGATGTTCAGTAACCAGGAAACAGAAAGGTTCGAAGCTATTGTTGTTACATTAACCAGGTTCTGCTCGAAGGTGGTGTTCACAAGCCAGGAGCTTGAACCAGAATGCACATAAAGTGAATTAAGGCTGGAATTCCATATACTAGAGTTAAAAATTTGTAGGGAACTGCTAACCAAGAAAAGCGAATTAGTGGAGTTAAAAATCGAAACATTATTTAAAACCACATCTGTGCTGGATATCAAATACACATTTCTAGAAGCATACGAAAATTCCGAATCATTAATGGATACATTGGATGAATCTACCGCATTGATATTAAAGGTACTAGCAGTAAATGTGGAATCCCCTATGGAGATATTATCAGAATCTTCAATATAGGTACCGCAATGGCCACCAGATACAGTGAAGTTTTCAAGAGATATGTCTTCACATTCAATGAATAATATCTGGCCCATATTGGTCATCCTGGACATTGTGAAGTTACCATCAGATAGCGAGAGAGAGCTATTCTGATAATAATATTCCACTGGCACATCATTGACTGTATTGTTCATGGATATTGAATTGTTCCAAGTTGAGCCAGATGTGTCAAAGTACATTCCGGTATCCAATTTATTCTTAATGATTTGATTTTCCCAGATATTGTTTAGTACACTGGAATTTTCCAGGGCAATTCCATATTCATTCCAGGAAAGCTCATTATCATAAATTGAATTATTTGTTGAGTAAATGTCCAGATGAGTTCCAAAATCATTGTACACTGCCTCATTGTCATGCATGATTGAATTATTTACATTGAGGAATGCAATGCCCTTGGTTCCATTGCCTGCAATGTTATTGAAAACATCCAGATAGGTGGAATTGGCAATGACTATCTGTCCCAGATTGGACATGAGAGGTTCTTGAATGTCCTGGTTCTGAATGGATACTGACACTGTCGGGGTTCCATGCTGGTCATAGTAATATCTGAGATAATCTCCATTAATTGTATTATTGGCCGGGAAGGTATGGTTCAGGGAGTCCAGGGCTATATAATAACCATATTTGAAATCAGGCTTGGTTATAGTGTTTTCAAAGAATTTATTTTGGCTGGAAGAACCTCCAACACCAAGAGCATAAGCATTGATATCCAACACATTGTCATAGACAGATACATTTTCTGAATCATAAAGCCTGATTCCAGAGCCAAAGCACTCTATAATTTGATTATCATGAACCCAGGTATTTTCAGTTGTTGATTCTATTCTTATTCCATCACCCAGCCACATTGGGTAATCTATATAGGAACCGACTCGCTGAGAAATCACATTATTGTAAATTTGACTGCCGTTTGATGAATATAACCAGATACCTGGCCCATAACCATTGCCTATTGTATTATTGACTATTTTGGCATTGACATTTCTGGTTGGGTAAGCCCAGGGCATAGGCACGGATTTATCATCAGTATCAGAAATCCACCCAATGATGAAACCACCATTATGGACATCCTGAACCGTGTTATTCTCCATTGTGAGATTAAGATTGTAAATTGCCTTTACACCCAGCCCTCCACTGTCTGCAATACCTTCCATGGTATTATTGTTAAACAGAATATCTGCATATTTGGGAGTGGTGGTGTCCACGCCCTCGCTGAACCATCCGATGCTGGTTGAGCCGCAGCCCATCTTACTATCAGGATGATAAATATGATTTTCAGTGAGATTTGCAAATATGCGTTCACTGGCGGCAATCTTAAGGGCACCGCCCTGTATATTTGAAATTGTATTATTGTGTATATTGGCCTTGACCACCTGGGTTCCAGGCCAAATATGTTCCAGATTTATCTCATCAGATAACATTCCAACATGAACACCATTTTCCATATCTGGAGCAAAAAATACATTGTTCCACATCTCAAATGAAACAAGCTCAGTGGCATAGGCCATTAACAGGCCGTCACCCTGGGATGAATAAGTGCCATGATTAGACCAGACAACATTGTCAGTGGTATTGAAGTGAACTTCCTTTGCTGGCTCATTGCATCCTGCATTATCACTTACAATATGGAAACCAAGCCTGATAGGAGATATTCCGCCATTGTCTGTTAGATTGTTTGCTGTGAAATTGGCATGTATAATGCCCTGGTCAGAGCTTGCATTAAGCCCGATTCCGCCATAGCCCACATTGTCCACAAGATGATTGGCTGTGAAGTTTGCCTGGAGTTTCATTCCGGCATGAACCTGGATTCCTCCAAAATCGTTTCCGGAAATATTGTTCCCACCTATCTGGACTATTACATTGTCTACATTAACTTTGATTCCAGACTCTTGATTGTCAGTGATATTAGAATCAGAGACATTCAGGGATAGAACATTGGTCTGGTCAGTAATATTGGTCATGTAAATTCCATTGAACCCATTGTTCATAATAGTACAATTCTGAACTGTGAGATTAACAGAATCAGCTACAAGGCCATTGGCAGAATCTGAGAAAAACGAATCCAGGAAGGTTGTGTTATCTGAATTGATTGTAAGTCCAGATTCAAAATCACCTGGGCCTGCTCCTAATATCCCACAATATTCAACCTTGCTGTTCTGGACCTCCAGAGTTCCGCCCTGGCTCACCAGGAAATCATAACCATAAACCTGGGCATCTGCTGTAGTTATAATAGAAGTATCATTAACAAAGAACCTGCCGCCGTTCTGAACCTCTATTCCATATTCTCCATCTACATTAGTGGCGTTCATTTTCAGGGTTGTATTGAAGAATTCCAGTTTTCCAACTGGGTCTATAATAAGGTTGCCAGTAAGCACAATTATTTGATCCGTGTAGGACAGGTCCGTTGAAACGGTCCAATCCCCATTAATATACTGGACAGCGTTTATGCCATTTGACGGAGTAGATGATGCACCCTCTGCCGGAATCATGAATACATTGACTGTGCTTGCGAGAAGCATCAATACGATAAATATCTGGATTAATTTTCTAGCCATACTATCACCCTTATAGGATTTTCAAAAGCAAGTGACGCATCTATAAAAAGTTTGGCGCATATGAGAAAATACGCAATAATATCTATGAAATATAGGAATTTATTCTGTATACCCAGGCTTCATACACCCCCAATGGCCTTATAGGGTTTTTTTGTATATCATACATATTATATAGCTAAAATTCAAACATAGACTTGATTAAAGCCTGCCATGTGTCCTGCAAATAGCCTTAAATACAGCCGATTTATCCTCCGAAACGGTAACACATGACATTCGAACCTCATCCATTTATCGCCAGTGTAATTATTGTTTTCACAGTAATGACCTTCATCCTAGACTGGTCAAGAAAAAAATCCAAGAAAGTGGATGACTGGATGGAGATGGTGTCCCCAACAAGAATAGTGCCAGACAGTGTAAAATGGTGGATAATGACCATTTTTACAATAGGTAGCGTATATCTTTATCTCTACTGCTGGATATGTAAAACCACCGGAGCAGACGGTGTTGGTGATGATCGAATATTCCTTGACTGGATATATAGAGATTTACTGGGAATTCTGCCCTGGTTCGTCTGGGGTACCGTGGTTGCTGGATTTGTTATGAAATATCTATATTTGGGCAAGCTGAGGCTGCCCAAAACAATGCTGGGCGCCGGCATGTTTGCATCGTTAATTCCCATTTGCTCATGCGCTGCAGTACCAATGGCCCACGGCATGATGATGGGGCGCCAGATGAGGGTAAGGGCGATTATAGTATTTCTTATCGTGGTGCCGGTGCTCAGTCCTGTGATGTACTCCCTGGCAGTCAGCCACATCGGTTGGGAATATTTGCTAACACTGATTGTATCTGTATTTGCACTGGCAATAATCACTGGAATGTTCGTGGAACATCTTGCAGGTGTGAAAGATGCTAAAAACCCCGAGAAGGGATGCACCACATGCGAAGGCTGCCAAACATCTCATATGAGCCGGGGCCGTGAATCGGCAATGCTGGCTGCCTGGGACCAGTTCATGTACCTTTTCAAATACATCATGTTC
>DAOVXH010000065.1 GCA_030636255.1 Methanomassiliicoccales archaeon | reverse complement strand
TGGTTTTGTTCTGCTGGCCCTATTCTGGGTCCAGGGAGCAGCAGACGATGTTGGCTATGTTGGTGCTGATGCAGTTACCTATATTGGATTAAGACTGGCAGCAGCAACTGGTGCCGGTATAGTCATGGCCCTGGTTCTCAATTTCCTTACAGAATACTTTACTTCAACCCATCGCAAGCCAGTCAGGGAGATTGCAAAAGCTACAGAGACCGGCCCAGCAACAACAATCCTAAGTGGACTTGGCTGGGGAATGGAGAGCAGCGTCTGGGCACTATTCGTGATTGTAGGCGCCATGGTTGCTTCCGCAGTCATATTCCCAAGTGACCAACCATTCCTTGTTGCATACGGCGTTTCACTTTGCGGTATTGGTATGCTTACCCTTACTGGAAACACAATTTCCATGGATACATTCGGACCAATCGCAGACAATGCTAACGGTATCGGAGAGATGTGCGGTCTTGAGCCAGAAGCAAGGCAGAGAATGGCTGACATGGACGCAGTAGGAAACACAACAAAGGCCATCACAAAGGGAATCGCAATTGGTTCTGCTGTGATAGCTGGTATAAGTTTGTTCATGGACTACATTGTAAGGGCGGCTGATGCAGGAAGTACATTATTGACAGTTGATGGTTTACAAATTACTGGAGAGGTCATTATCTCCACGCCAATATTCTTTGCAGCATTACTTATCGGCGGTTCAATTCCATTCCTGTTCAGTGCAATGTGCATTAGAGCAGTTGAGAAGGCAGCCAGCCTCATTGTTATAGAGGTAAGGCGCCAGTTCAAGGAGATAAAGGGACTCTGGGAAGGAACAGCCAAACCAGACTATGAAAAACCTGTTGAGATCTGCACAGAGGCAGCCCAGAAGGAACTTGTGGGACTGGCTATGCTTGCAATCCTTTCTCCAATAATCGTTGGTCTGATATTCAATGAAGTGGCTTTAGGCGCTTTCCTGGCAGGTTCAATTCTTTCAGCACAGCTAATGGCAGTGTTCATGTCAAATGCTGGCGGTGCCTGGGACAATGCAAAGAAGTATGTCGAGGACGGACATCACGGTGGAAAGGGCTCAGACGCTCACATGGCTAGTATAGTCGGGGACACTGTTGGTGACCCATTGAAGGACACCGCAGGACCAGCACTGAACCCAATGGTGAAGGTAATTAGCCTAGTTGCGGTGCTTATTGTGCCGGTTGTTGTGAAATACAATATTGGAGCAATCGATTTCAATACAGACCCAGGAACTTTCATTGCAGTTCTAGTTGGAATTGGACTCATGATATTCGGTATTGCCTACGCAATTGTAGTAAGCAAGAAGCCAATCAGAATAGGCAAGGCTAAGAAGAGTGGAAAGAAACCCAAGAAGCCAAAGGCCCCACCAGTAGAAGATGATGAGCCAATGGTCGAAGAAGCCCCAGTTGAGGAAACAATTGTTCCTGAACAAGTAGATGTTCAGGAGCAATCTCCTTCCATGGAAGAAGAAGTAATACTCGAGCCAAACGAATAAATATCAGATAGACTATCAAAAAAAAATACGCAGGGATAAATATGTATATTAAAGTCAAGAGAAAGGACGTCATTCGCATACCACCAGAGAGACTAGGAGAAGACATTAATGAACTGGCACAGGAACTTACCCAGTTGAGCTTCGAGGGAAAAATTGTAGGTGACCGCAGCCTTATTGTGCTTACTGCAAACATCAAGCCAGTTGGCGAAGGACGAATTGTTCACGGTGACGGAGCAGTATATCAGGACGTGGAATATGAAGCCATGATGTTCAGACTGGACAACCAGGAAGTTGTCGAGGGAATGGTCTGTGAGGTTCTGAAGTTCGGAGCCTTCATCAGGTTCGGACCTCTGGACGGCTTGCTGCATATCAGCCAGGTAATGGACGATCACATAGACGTGGACGTTGAGAACCAGAGGCTGGTTGGCAAGGAGACCAGGAGAGATATCAGAGTCAATAATGATGTCAGGGCCAGGATAGTTACTGTCAGCGTTAATGAGCGTAACCCCAGGGAGAGCAAGATTGGACTTACCATGAGACAGGCTGGCCTTGGAAAACTGGACTGGATACAGGACCTGGGCAAGAAGGAGGAGAACTGATGGCAGATATTGTCAAGGCCTGCAAGTCTTGCAGCCTCATCACAGAGGAAGATGAGTGCAAGGTATGCGGCAGCCAGACCTCCAGAGAATGGCAGGGCTATGTGGTCATTATGGACCACTCCCGCTCCGAAATTGCCCGGAAAATGGGGATTCAAACCAATGGAAAGTTCGCACTCAGGGTCCGCTAAACCTCTTTATGTAATGCCGGATGAACTTCGGCATGAACTTGGAGCGCCAGTGGGCAAAATATTCACTGATATAGCAGATATTATCAATGAAATTGAAACCTCCAGATTTATTGTTACTGTTGGAGACATTGTTACCCTGGACATTCTTGAGGCTGGCGTCATACCGGATATCAGCATAATAGACTACATGACCAAGCGTATGCCCATGGACCAGGTCAAGGAGAGGTTCGCTAAATTCTCCCAGCCTGAAATATCTGTGAAAAACCCCATGGCCCAGATAACTCATGAAATGTGGAATGCCATCAAGGATGGCTATGATAATTCCAGAAATTTAAGAATTATAGTGGACGGCGAGGAAGATTTGGCTGCTTTAGCCTGCATTGTCCTTGCTCCTCCAGGCACAACTGTAATATACGGCATCCCGAATAGGGGGGCGTCAATTCACCATGTAGATGCTGATTTAAAGCAACTGGTGAGTGAAGTGCTCAAGAAAATGGAGTTGAAATAAATGGAGCTCGAAATTCAAGAAAAACGTGAAAATCCCCTGCTGAACAGGACAGAGGTGCATTTTATCCTGCGCCACCCCAACAGCCCGACACCGAAAAGAGACAATGTCAGAGAAGAACTCTCTAAGGTCATGAAAGTGCCCAAGGACCGTGTGGTAGTTGACCACATGAAATCATCCTTCGGAGTACATGATTCAAAGGGCTATGCAAAGATATACCCCTCAAAAGAGGAAGCAATGAAAGTAGAGAGGGAATACCTGCTCAAGAGAAACAAGCTGGAAGCAAAGCCTGAAAAGAAGAAAGAAGAGCCAAAGGAGGAATAATATGGCACATAAGAACCTCTATGATATTCAGGACGGTAAAATTGTTCGCAAGAAAAGGAACTGCCCAAAATGCGGCGATGGAACCTTCCTGGCTCAGCATAAAGACCGAGAGTCATGCGGCAAGTGCAGCTACACTGAATTCACAAAGAAAGAAGAGAAGCCTGCAAAGCCAGCTGAATAAATTAATACCTAATCCTTTTTTATTTACTTATTAGATTACTGGTAAGAAGGGCTAGTAGTGTAGCTTGGATAGCACCAGGGCCTCCGGAGCCTTGAGCCAGGGTTCAAATCAAAATAAGTGTTGCTTTGCATCACTTTTGTTGAAAATCCCTGCTAGTCCGCTTATTTTTTACCATCAACTTTTTAACCCAGTGTTATATTATCCTATACGTCCGAACTTTGATAGTCAAAACGAATATAATCGTCAAAGTTTGGGCAAGCGCAGATTTTGCAAACGCAAACCCGACATAAATGCCAAATTTGCGAGAAGTAGTTGTATTAAGAGGGGACTGATTTGAGAATAAGACCACCAAGAAAGGAATATGACCCGAATGCAATATCTGAAAAGATAAATGACTTCTGGGTCAATACTCATGCCTATAAGCGCACCAAGAAATCAAAGAGCGAAGGCAAGAAGTTTTACTTTGTGGATGGTCCGCCCTTCACTGCTGGCAAGTTCCATCTTGGTCTTGCCAGGAACAAGATTCTAAAGGATTCCATACTCAGATTTCAGAGGTCCCAAGGTCTGGATGTCATGGACAGGCCAGGCTATGATATGCATGGTCTTCCCATTGAAGTGAAGGTTGAAGAGATGCTGGGCATAACCAACCGCAAGGACATAGAAGAACTGGGCATTGAAAGATTTGTTGAAACATGTGATGACTATGCCAATGATTACAAGGACAAAATGACAGAGCAGTTCATGAAATTGGGTATTTGGATGGACTGGGAAAATCCATTTCTATCAACAGACCCGGCATATATGGAAAGTGTCTGGTGGTCAATAAAAGAGGCACATAAGAAAGATTTACTCAGAAAGACAAAGATGGTTACTGGCTGGTGCCCCAGATGCGAGACTCCATTGGCCCAGGGCGAGATAGTTTACAAAGAAAAGATTGGCCATTCAGCATACATTAAAATTCCAATCAAGGGAAGAAGAGATGAATATATTATCGTGTGGAGCACCACCCCATGGACATTTGCAGGGGCCCTGGCAGTTGCTGTAAACCCGGACCTGGTCTATGCAAGGGTGTCAATTCGCCAGGGCGGCAGAAAGAGTACCATAATTGTGCTGGAAGACAGGGTCGAGGAAATAGCCAGTATTGCAAACATTGAGGCATATGAGATTGTTGGCACAGTTAGCGGAAGAGAACTGGAAGGCCTTGAATTCTTTCACCCATTGATGGCTGATATCCAGTTCCACAAGTCTGTTGAGGGTGAGTGGGCCCAGAAGATAATAGGTCTTGACACAGTGCATGACAGCCACACTGGAGCGGTCTATCTTGCTCCTGGTTTCGGACATTATGATTATGAGGCAGCCATGGAATTTGGCCTGCCTATATTTTCTCCAATAGATGAGAGAGGAATCTTCACCACCGAGGTGGGCATTAAGCATGCTAGCCAGAATGTGGACGAGGCAAGCGATAGCATCCTTGCAGACCTGAAAGGAATAAGGTTCGTGCTTCATGATTCAATGGAACCCCATACCTATGGACATTGCTGGCGCTGCGAATCTCCAATAATTCACAGGTCAACAGAGCAGTGGTTTCTCCGGGTAAACGATGTCAAGGACATTATGCTAAAGACATTGAAAAGCACAACCTGGCAGCCTGAAGAATACATGGTCCGGCAGCATGACTGGATAAAAAAGACAAATGACTGGTGCATATCAAGGCAAAGGTACTGGGGAACCCCCATGCCACTCTGGGAATGTATAACTGATGTTTGCGGTCACATGGAAGTTGTTGATAGCCTGAAGAGCTTGAAAGATTCTGGCTCATATGATCCCAAAATGAAATTACACAGGCCGTGGATTGATAATATCAATCTAGAATGCCCAAAATGTGGCGGCCTTATGAAGAGAGTACCTGACATAGTTGATGTCTGGTTTGATTCAAGCGTGGCATCATGGGCTCAATTGGGTTATCCAAGAAAGAAAAAGCCATTCAAGGAACTCTGGCCTGCGGACTTCATTGCCGAAGGGCAGGGCCAAACAAAGGGCTGGTTCCAGAATCAGATGACTGCAGGAGTCATGCTGTTCAATAAGATGCCGTTCCAGAAAGCACTGGTCCATGGCTGGCTATATGATGAAAATGGACAATCAATATCAGATAGCGATGCTGAAAGCTCTGACCCGGACACAGTAATTGGACTTTATGGTGCAGATGCATTGCGCTTCTATCTTCTGAAAATGGAGCCATGGAAGAATGACAGGTTCAATACCAATGATGTGAAAAGAGCATACAGCACATTGAACATTCTGTGGAATTCCTATGTCTTTGCATCAACCTATATGAGCATGGACGATTGGGATCCAAAGGAACACAAGTTCAGTAAAGTAAAGAAAAACTTCAAACCTGAGGACCAATGGCTCATTTCAAGGATCGAAAGCCTAACAAACAATGTTAAAAATGAAATGGATGCCATGAACACACACAAGGCATGCCAGCTCATTGAAAAATTCATAACCAAGGACTTATCACATTGGTATATAAGAATCATTAGAGAGAGGATGTGGCAGGAAGGAGATTCCAAGGATAAAGAAGCAGCTTTTGTGGTTCTCCATGAAACACTGAACCGCCTGGCCATTGTCTCTTCACCATTCATCCCATATATTGCTGAGACCATTTATCAGGAACTTGATGGCACCGAATTGAGTGTCAGTATTGTTCCCTGGACTGAAATAGATGCAACAAGATTGGCCGAGGGCATGGAAAAGAATATGAGAAATGCCAGGACAATTGTGGAGACAGCAAATAAACTCAGGCAGGAGAATGGCCTCCAAATACGCTGGCCAGTAAGAAAAATGACAATAAGCGCGTCCAGCGAAGAGGTTGCAGATGCTGTTAACATGTACAAGGATATTATCATGAAACAGACAAATATCAAGGAACTTGAACTTGTACCTGAAAATCAGGAATGGGAAGGGCAGGAACTTACTGTTGTGCCAAATCCCAATGTCATTGGAAAGGCCTACAGACAATGGGAAAGCAAGATTGCCAGGATGCTGAAGGTACTTCCAGCCAGGGATGTTAAAGCCAAGATTGAGACTGGTGATTATACTCTTGGAATAGAGGGGCAGGTCATAAGAATTCTTCCAAGCATGGTTAATTTCGAGACCAAGCTTCCTGATGGGGTTGTGGCAAAGGAGTTCCCCAATGGAACAATGTACTTTGACACTTCATTAGATGATAAATTGACTGCTGAAGGTTTTGCCAGGCAGATAACACGAAGAATTCAGGAAATGAGAAAAGAGATGGCACTGGATCCTGAAGAATATATTAAACTCAGCGTTTCAATGAGCGATGGCCTGCTTGATATTCTGGACGAACATCTTGAAAATATTGCAGATTCAACAAGAGCCAATCAGATGGAGATTGTTGAGGAACTTGGCGATGAGGATTATGTGGTTGAATGGCCCATTGAATACGAAACCGTGACAATAGGCATCACATCTCTAAACATCAAGAAATCAATGGATGAATTCACCGGAATTAAGGGAGTGGACAATGAGCTGGCCCTGGCAATGGTTGATGCTGGCATCACAGACAGTCAGGTATTTATTGATACAGATAGAGAATTACTGCTCAAGATACCTGGAATGAGCCATTCGACCTTAAGAAAAATTAAAGAATACATCGAAACACCAGAGGACCTGAGAGAAGCAGATGGGGACCAGAGATGCCCATTATGCGACGGCATTGTTGAACCAGGAGCCACAAACTGCCACAGGTGTGGAAAGAACCTCGTAGGCGATGATGACATGGACATCCAACTTTTGGGTGACTTTGAAGATGAGGAAGAGGATGAGTATTATGAAGAAGTGGTGAAAGAAAAGGTGAAAGTTAAAAAGAAAAAGCCAAAACTCGAACCAGAATTACCACCACAACCAGAAGATGAAATAATCAAGATGGCAACTGGTGGAGCTGAGGAAGAAGAACTCGCTCCCGAAGACCTTATTGCATCTGAGATAATGAGTTCACTTGATGAAGATGAAGAAACACTTGAGAGTAAAGGTATTTATGTTCCGGCACCGGAAGAGCTGGAGATTATGGAAGAGGAGCTGCCTCCACCACAAAAGACAGTGGAGGATGATCTACCGCCACAGGTCAAAGAGGAGCTGGAGCCAAAAGAATCCATTCCAGAGCCAGAAGAACTACCTGCGGAACAAGAAGAACCATCTCAGCCTCCTGAAGAGTCAGAGGAATTGCCTGTAGCAACCAAAGGAGATATCATTGATTCAGATATGGATAAGAGTATAGATGCAATGGCCGAGGCATTTGAATTAAAACACTCGGTTGCAAAGGCTCTGTACAAAGGCGGTTATGATTCCATGGAATCCCTGGAAAGTGCAAGCGAGGATGATTTGAGGGCAGTCAAGGGAGTGGGAAAGAAAACTGCCAGGCGAATAAAGCAAAAACTTTCCACGGAGGAGACTAAAATGTGTTCTCTCTGCAATGCCATAGTGCCTGCGGGATCACCAGTCTGCGAACGCTGCAATGTTAGATTTGTCTCAGAGGACGAAGAAGAGGCCAGGAGCAAGGAAAAATATATGAGCACAATGAATGCCCTGGACAAGAAACTTAAAAAGAAACCAAGCGACGCAAAACTTCTTCATTCCAAGGCAATGACACTTATTGATGCAGGCAAAGAAGATGAGGCGCTTGTAGTGATAGAACAGGGCCTGGAAACTGCACCAGAAAACAAGAAACTCCTGAAGGCAAGAGATTCACTGATGAAATCTGAGGAAGATATGCCTGAACCAGAAAAAGAATATCAAGAAACACCAGAGGCAATGTCTGCATCAGAGTCCGAAGAAAAGAAGGAAGCATCTGAAAAAGATAAGCCCGTTGAAGAGGGTATCAAACTCAAGAGTAGCTTTACCTACCTTATTCCTGAAGAGAGGTCTGCCAAGACATACAAATATTTCAAGCAGAGCATTGACCAGGGAATGGCTGGCTACTGTGTTACAAGGACCTTCCCGGAAAAGGTCAGGGAAAAATATCAGCTAGGTGAAACACCCATTCTATGGCTTTCCAATGTTGCCAAGGAAGATGCTGTGCGTCCAAAGGACCTTGAAAAGTTAAGCCTTTCACTGGAAGAATTCCTCAGCAGCCAGGGCGGTGTTGTACTTCTTGATGGAATTGAATACCTTATAACAAACAATAATTTCATTACAGTCCTGAAATTAATCCAGTCATTGAGGGACCAGGTGGCAATAAATCGTTCAATAATGCTGCTATCAGTTAATCCATCAACAATGGACGACCATCAGATTAACCTACTTAGACGTGAAGTAGACGCAGTTATTGACTAGTTTTAATGATTTATTCCTCACTAAGAAGATTCTTCAGTATTCCGGAGAAGTCAAATTTCTTGTGCATGGTTATGCTGTTAACAGGCATGAGATGTATGTTTCCTTCTCCTCTCAAGAATTTCTTACTGGCATAGTAGGAAATTATCTTATTCTTGTAGAGACTGAAGTCATCATAGCTGTTCACAATATGCATAAGAGTGGACTCGAAACTTCCACTGACCACGAAAACTGCAGGTGAGCCTTCAAGAACAACCTTGACACCGGCCTTTCTGTCTTCCAACATACAATCTGGATTAAACAGCATATGCGAGAACACCAGTATTCCATTAAGTATCTTTATGTCTGGAATATTGACCTCATGGATAAGACCTTCATCATTAAATCTCTGGCGCATATTGGATAGTGTTTGCCTTGATACGTCAACTTTCTTGGCTATTGCATTGTCAGGAAGAGATGGATTCTCCACCAGGCCGATTA
>DAOVXH010000121.1 GCA_030636255.1 Methanomassiliicoccales archaeon | reverse complement strand
AGCATTTCACTTATGAGATATGGCGTCCCGATGTCAAATGATTCCAATCCATCATAGGGCACACCAACAAGGGCACTTGATGCTATCTTTGATTCAAGGCAAGGGTATCCAACCAGGTTCCAGCCAGCATACAGTGAAATGGCTGTCGTGGAAACCGGGCTGCCGGAAATCACAAGCTCACCATCTGAGCCAGGATCCATAATATTGACCCATATTCCCCTTTCCCTGTTGAGATTGCTCAATGTATTGACTGATGCGGAGCTATAAATTGAATGTGATTCCCAGGGATTTAAAAGTGATTGGTCATAACATTTCACCCGGTTCCAAGTTGTGTCCCCGCCAGCGTCATCCAGAACCGAAAGGATATTTGTGTCCTGGGGTACTGAAGGTAGACTGATAAGGTTCCAGCCAGTGTCGACCGGAATATTGTACTCCAATGATATGGACTCATACTGAACCCTTATCCAGAGAGCATCGACACTCAAGGTTCCTGGCTCAGGTCCGCCAGCTTTGAAATAATAAATTTCCGGGTTGATATTCCCAATATCGGTCCATGTCCATTCTTCCTTGTCTGCGGTGATGTCCAGATAGAGAGTGTTATCCGTAGCATAGTTGGTTGCATCAACTAGTGTTTTTGTGATTCCCAAAAGCCCAATTCCAGAATCATAGTACTGGATTATGGCCCCATCATCTATCAGGCCGCTGGAAGACCATTCTGCTGCAATCTCCACCGAGGTAATAGTACCGCTTCCTGAGCCCCATGTTGAGCCACTGGCACGGACATAATTTGCATTGCCCCCAAAAGTGAATCTAATATCATCAGGGGTGCCTGCAGCCTCCGGAACCGGGCTGCTGGCCTGATCCTGTGCTGAATCTGCATACATTGCCTCCAATGTTGCGAATGGATTGGAGATTGGAACACCCTGGCTGTCAACTTCCAGAGGTTCTTCCTCAGTCATTATCTCTGTAATTCCTAGTTCATAGGTTACTGGCTCCTGATAGTTCAGTTCAATTTCTACCTGGCCAGAAGATTCCGAGGCCATTGTAAAATAGGGAATTGCGCCAAAAACCATTGATATGACTAGTATTATCGAAAAGCTGCGTACAAGAATATTTTTCCTCTCCATTTATGAACACCCTTTGCGAATGGATAATATGTCTAATGTGATATAAACATGTACATGATTCTGTATTAATTGTATGTACTATTTTACATATAGCTGTATTTAAACTTTGTTTTTGTAACCGCCGAAAGCCATTTTAATATCAATCACTACTCACCCCTGATAATATGAAAGCCATAGTTACCGGAGGATGCGGGTTCATTGCCAGCCATGTTGTTGACCGATTAGTGAGCCAGGGACATGATGTTACAGTCATAGATAATATGAGCACTGGCTATATTGAAAATATTCAACATCACCTGGACAAAGATGCAATCAATCTTCTAAAATTCGACCTTGGAGACATGGAAAAAACTAAAAATGCATTAAAAAATGCTGATGCAGTATTCCATCTGGCTGCAAATGCCGACGTTCGCCATGGTCTGGAAGATACCTTCAGGGACATTGACAGGAATATACTGGTAACTTACAATATTCTTGAGGCAATGAGGCTCAATGATGTCAAGCAGATAATATTCTCATCAACTGCTGCAACTTATGGCGAGCCAGATGTATTTCCAACTCCAGAAACCTACCATCCGAGGCAAACATCTTTCTATGGTGCTTCAAAGATAGCCTGCGAGGGCTTTATCGAGGCCTTCACCGAGGCATATGGAATTCAGAGCTGGATGTATCGTTTTGTGTCAATTCAGGGTGAAAGACATCCCCATGGTGTAACCTATGATTTTGTGAAAAAGCTCAAGGCCGACCCTACCCACCTGGAAATACTGGGTGATGGAACTGCCAGGAAATCTTATAGCTATATTGGTGATTGTGTTGATGGTTTCTTCACTGGCTATGAAAAATCGCCTGGCAAGGCCGAATTGTTCAATATTGGGCAGACAGAGTTCATTGATGTGAGAAGTGTGGCCGACATAATTACCAATGAGATGGGCCTGGATAATGTTGAATACAATTTCACAGGCGGTAAGCGAGGTTGGGTTGGCGACTCACCACTGGTTCATCTGGATGTTTCAAAGTTAATGGCCTATGGCTGGAAGCCCCAGGTGAATATCGAAGAAACAGTGCGCAGAACTGTGCGCTGGCTATTAGAAAATCCCTATGTTTACAAGTGATATTATGGTAAAACAGGCAGTAATTCTTTGTGGTGGCCTGGGAACAAGGCTTCGTCCATTGACCTATGACATCCCCAAGCCAATGATTCCCTTTGGAGAAAAACCGTTTCTAGAAATACTGGTTGATTACTTTAAAGCCCAGGGAATTGAAAGGTTCGTGTTCTGCACCGGCCATCTTCATGAGCATATTGAAAAACATTTTGGAAATGGAAGTCAGTTTGGCGTTGAAATAATTTATTCGGTAGAGCTGGAACCCCTGGGAACCGGCGGGGCTTTGCTGAATGCCAAACATTTGCTTGATGAGCAATTTTTCTTTGCCTTTGGAGACAGTTATCTTCCACTGGAATTGAGACATCTTATAAGGATTCAGAAAGAAAACAATGCCCAGGGCGTCATAACGATTTACATGAACAATGACAATATTGCGCCAAACAATATACGAATAATGCCAGATGGGCGAATTTTGAATTATATCAAGAAGAATCCACCAGACTCAATGAACGGCCTGGAAGCTGGTTTGTCATTGTTCAATAGAGATATGCTGGATTATGCTCCTGGACGGATTTTTTCCCTGGAAGAAGCAATATTCCCAAAATTAATAAATACAGGTCTCCTTTTTGGACTATTGACCAGCAAGAGGTTCTATGATATTGGTACCCCTAATGGGCTGGAATTGGCAAGAAGGGAAATAAATGACACTGATTAGTCGTTCACCAGTAAGAATCAGCTTTGGCGGAGGCGGAACAGACCTGGCTTCATACTACGAAAAGTATGGAGGCGTGGTTGTAAGCGCAGCCATAAACAAGTATTTTTACACAATTCTAGAAATTAGACTGGACGATAGAATTCAGTTAATTTCCTCGGACTTGCAAGTGCATCATACTGTCAGAGATTTTTATGACCTGAAATTAGGAAAAGGATTGGATATTCCTGTTGCTGTTCTAAAGCATTTCAATGTTCAGCGCGGTCTTAATCTGTTCATGGCAAGCGAGATTCCACCTGGAACTGGCCTTGGCTCATCTGGTGCTGTGACTGTCAATATAATAAATATCATCAATGAACTTGAGAGGCTGAAGCTCACAAAGCAGGAAATGGCCGAGCTGGCCTATGATATTGGATACAATGAATTGAACATGCCAATCGGTAAGCAGGATGAGTATGCTGCTGCCCTTGGCGGCGTGAACTTCATGCAATTCAATAAGGACGGAACAGTGGAGGTTGAGCCTCTCAATATAGCCAGGGAAGTTCGAGTACGAATGGAAAGCGATATAATGCTCTTCTTCACCGGCCGCACAAGGGAGTCGTCAAAAATTCTAAAGAGCCAGGATAATGCTGGCAAGGATGACAAGGAAGTGGTTGTCGAGTCCCTGCACAAGATTAAGGAAATTGCCTTTGAAGTAAAAAAAGCTCTTGAATCCGGAGACCTCAATGAGTTTGGCAGGCTGCTGGATGATTCCTGGCATATCAAGAAAAATCTGGCGAAAGGTATTTCTAATCCCAAAATCGATAAAATTTATGACCTGGCCAAGAAAAATGGAGCATTGGGCGGTAAACTAACTGGTGCAGGCGGTGGAGGTTATTTCATGGCATATTGCGACAAGCCACATCAGAAAGCAGTTACCAAGGCCCTGGTAAAGGAGGGGTTAAGCCCACTGGACTTCCATTTCGATAAAAAAGGCGCCACAATCATAAACGGAGACTGATATTATGGACGAATTCCGAGAGAAATTTATTAATGATTACCTGAGCGATATTATTCGAATCTTAGAGGAAATTAAAGCAAATAATGCAGATTTCTTTGACAAACTGGCCACTGTATTTGTTGAAGCCAGGGCCGACAATAGAAAAATATTCTTTTGCGGCAATGGCGGAAGCGCATCCACGGCATCACATTTCACCAGCGATCTGGCCAAGGGCACCATTGTTGAGGGAACACCAAGGTTTAAGGTATTGAGCCTTGCAGACAATATTCCACAGATGCTGGCATGGGGTAATGATTCATGCTATGAGGATATTTTTGTGGAGCAATTGAAGAACCTCATGGAGCCAGGAGATGTTGTTGTTGGAATTTCCGGTTCTGGAAACTCCGGAAACGTGCTCAGGGCAATAAGCTATGCAAATGAGAATGATGGAACCACAGTGGGAATAACTGGCTTTGATGGTGGCAAGATTAAGGACATGGTGGATCTATGCCTTATTGTGCCTGTCCATAATATGCAAAAAACCGAAGACATACACATGCTGGTTGACCACCTGACCACGCTGATGCTCAAGGAAGAGGAGCTGGCTAAACGTGGATAGATTTGTATTCCTTGACAGGGACGGTGTGATTAACCGTCTCGATTATGGAAATTATGTTCTTTCATGGCCTGAATTTAAGTTCCTGGACGGTGTAATAGAGGCAATTGCTGAACTATCCGGTGCTGGCTACAAGATTATCATTATCACCAATCAGTCACCAATAGGTCGGGGACTCCTGACCGAAGAAGCTCTGACAGTCATACACAACAATATGCTTTTTGAAATTGAGCAGGGCGGCGGTATTGTGGAGGAGGTGTTCCACTGTCCTCATGCACCTGAAGATAAATGCAAATGCAGAAAACCCGAGACTGGCATGTTCGACCAGGTAAATGAAAAATATGATGTTGATTATACAAAATCCTGGTTTGTGGGAGACTTCGAAAGTGACCGGCAGGTGGCAGAACGGGTTGGTTTAAATTTTGTACTGGCTAAAGGCAATGGCGGTCTAAAAAAGGCTGTCGAAGAAATTCTTTCTAAATAATCACTCACCCAGTATCTTTGCCAGCTCTATTCTTGTACGACATTTGCAGAAATAGCTGCCTCCGAAGGCAACTGAAAACGAACAATTTTCAGGACTTTCTTCCAAACACTCAAGCAGATTATTTAGATCGGTTGACCTGGCCCTGCAAACCTCATCCCTCTTAAGCCTGTAACATTTGCAGCCGGATGGGCAGGTGGAATTGCCAACTATCGCCTTGACCTGTTTTAGTATTTCCTCGTCCATATTAACAAATATTAATTAGCTGGCGCTAACTTAAAAACATATTCCCTTAATTATCAATTTTTGATATTAGCAAACATTATACTCAGAAATGGGTGAAACGTAAATTTGACAATAGCGACAATTCTTTCAAATTTGGGTTGATTGTCAATTTCTGCAATAATGATTATATCACAGTAAACATTACAATGTCTGGCCCAAAAGGCCTTATTTGGAAGTGGTAGTTGAATGAGTCCATTGTTAATTCTTGTTATTGTGGCCCTTCTGGCCTTCATTGCGCCCCTGGTATGTGAGCGTATAGGCATACCCATTGTAGTGGGTGAAATAATTTTCGGGCTTATTGTGGGAATAGGCGTGGCAATGTATAGTTGGCTTGTTGGCGATGGGCCAGTGGAATTTGGCGAATCTCTTAAATTTCTTTCACTTATTGGTTTGATTTTCCTGATGTTCCTGGCTGGCCTGGAAATCGACCTGAACGTCATATTCTCCCAAGGCCCGAAAACTCTACTCAAGGCAGCAATGTTATTTGAGGCAACTCTTATTCTATCATATCTTGCCATCAGCTT
>DAOVXH010000156.1 GCA_030636255.1 Methanomassiliicoccales archaeon | reverse complement strand
TATTGGGCCTGGGACCCTGTGGAGACCTCATCCTTACTTCCCTGGGTTCTTCTCACTGGATTCCTCCATGTTCAGCTGATGCATAAAAGAAAGGAAGATTACGCTCTCCTGGCTCCAATATTAGGTGTCATAACCTTCCTGCTGGTAATATTTGCCACCTTCACCACACGAGCAGGCGGGCTCTGGGTGTCTGTCCACGATTTTGGAGAGGCAGATTTATCTATTAGCCCAATGAATAGATTAACAGAAATCCTATCCACCAGTGATACTGTGCTCATTTATTTCCTGCTTATGATTGCTATTATTATCATTACATTAATTCTTGTCCTCTACAGAAACAGAAAATTGAAATCTGACAGGGTTGTAAAAACCTATTCACTTTCCGAGCTGATAAGTGATGACATACTGATGTTGGTCACTGTTTTCTTGTCTATTCTAATTACTGCACTGACTTTGGCTATTCTTATTATGGGAATTAATGGCTTGTCTCCAGAGAATTTCGACATGCCAGTGGGCACCTTGGCCATTATCTCAATCATGGTCTTGATAGTTTGTCTAACCTGGCGGCATCTGGGAAGAAAATGGGTTATGATAATCTCCGCTGGGACTATGTTCATCTCTGTTATTGGATTCCTGGCATTCCCTGAAACAAAGGAAGCTACGGCATCGGCACCAATACTTGCCCTGGCCTTGGCTGGCACGTCTTACAAAGTTTTCAAGAGCTTTAATAAAAAGCAGGCCTGGAGGTCAATGAAATTAGTTTCAGCACACCTGATACACCTCTCGATTATTCTGATTTTGATTGGTTATATAGGAAGTAACTTCATGGTCACAGAACAAGATGTTTCATTAACTGTAGGCGGCGACGGTGTGACTGTTGGTGCTTATACATTGTATGCTGAAGATATTGAAATTACAGCAGACTCAATATTCATTGACATTGAGGTTTGGAAAGGGAACACTTTCATTAAACATGTCAGCCCTGGCATTCAATTAATAGATGGTCAATTAAGAAATGAAATAAAAGTTGCAGGTGCCTTGACTAATGATATTTATCTTACATACCACTACGACCAAACATCATTGGGCCAAAATATTGTGGACTTTGAGGTTAAGATACTGCCACTAATGAAATGCTTGTGGAGCGGCATGTGGCTCATGTCAATTGCAATAGTAATCAGGGTTGCAGTTGAAAAGACCACAAAGAGCAAAGCATCACCTGAAGCTGAGAAGAAAGAAGGACAAGAAGAACCAAAGGATGAAAAATACTACGAATCTCTTCTGGGCAAAGAGCTTGAATCAATGGACAATGACCCTGAGGAAACCAAAGAAGAGGAAGTTAAGGACGAGAAATACTTTGAGTCCCGCCTGGATTCGGAACTGGATAGCATAGAAGAAGATTCAGAAGAAGTGCCAAAAGAGACCGAAGATTAGATAAATTATTAACATATAGGTTAAGTTCAATACATGTCATTAGGGTGTTGATTGAATTGATAGCTTCATGGAATGTCACGAATAAATGTAATCTGTTATGCGAACACTGCTATCGGGATGCAGGAAATTCAGCAGAGAATGAACTCTCAACAGAGGAAGGAATCGCCCTGCTGGATGAAATTGCAAAGGCAGGATTTAAGCTCATGGTCTTTTCTGGTGGAGAGCCCTTTATGAGAGACGATATTTTTACATTGACGAAGCACGCGGCCAGCCTGGGCATGAGGCCGGTCTATGGAACAAACGGCACGCTGCTCACCAAAGATTTCATAAAAAAGATAATGGAAGCAGGGGGGGCCAGCGTCGCAATTTCCCTCCACATGCTGGACGAAAAGGCCATGGACGAGTTCTGTTCTACCCCCGGAGCTTTCAAGAATGCAATCCAGGCAATGAAGAATTGCAGGGAACTGGGCTTTCCGTTCCAGGTGAATACCACAGTTTTCGAAAGAAATGTTGGCGAGATCGAGAAAATATGCGAATTTGCCAAGGAAATGGGAGCAATGTCTCATCATGTACTTTTCATGGTGCCTACTGGACGGGCTGTCGAAATTGAAGAGGAGACACTCAGAGCAAAAGAATATGAGCGCCTCATCAGAATGCTCCTTCGAAAAAGAAAGGAACTTGATTTTGATATAAAGCCTACCTGCGCTCCCCAGTTCATGAGAATTGCTGACCAGGAAAAAATAGATACTGGTCGGTACACCCGGGGATGTTTGGCTGGTGTCAGCTACTGTTCCATCACGCCCACCGGCGATGTGTTCCCATGCCCCTATCTGCCCCTGAAGGTTGGCAGTGTTCGTGAAAAGCCGTTCTCCGAAATATGGAAGCATGATGTTGTAATGAATAAAATGAGGACGCTGGAATCCTCCGGGAGCTGCGGTGCATGCGATTACAAAAGCGCATGCGGAGGATGCAGAGCCAGAGCTTACTTCTATGACGGTGATTATATGGCCGAAGAACCATGGTGCTCCTACAAGGGAGGCCTTAGTTCTGATTGAACTGGATGATGCGGACAGGAAACTTTTACGGGCCCTGCAATCAGATATTCCGCTGACCAGCCGTGCATTCGAGGAAATCGGAGAGCGCGCTGGTCTCTCCGAGAATGAAGCTGTAGAGCGAATCCAAGAATTACTGGATAAAGGAATTTTGAGAAAGGTAGGGGCCATAATAGCACCTAGAGAATTGGACTATGTTTCTACACTGGCTGCGATTAATGCACCTGAATCCGAGGTCGAAGCAATTGCTGAATTGATTAATGGCTACAAAGGCGTGACCCATAATTATCTGAGAGAAGGTGAGCCAAATATATGGTTCACCATGACCGAGCCAGACATTGAGACCATGGAGCATAATATTGCAGAGATAGAGAAGGCAACCGGCCTTGCAGTCCGCAGGATGCCGGTTGAAAAACTGTACAGGATAGGTGTGAAATTTGATATCTGAGTTTGAGATGGAAGTCCTGAAACAGGTCCAGCGCCTGCCAGTTACACCAACACCATTCAAGGATATAGCCGACAAATTGAATGTTTCCGAGGATGATGTCCTAAAGGCCTCCGAGGATATGCTGGCCCGCGGTATTATCCGGAGGTTCGGACCTTCTATCTCACACAGAAAGCTGGGCTATGGCTCCAATCCCATGACCGTCCTCAAAGTGCCGGAAGAACGGCTGGATGAGATTGGCGAGTTCATCGCGTCCCAGGAGGGAGTCACTCACTGTTACCACCGGTCTGGCTGGGACTATAATTTATTTTTCATGATTCACGGGAAGGACAGGGAAAGCGCCTTCGAGAGGGCTCATGAAATCATCAGCAAAGTAAATATAAAGGATTATAAACTATTACTATCAATTAGGGAGTTCAAAAAGACATCATTTGAGATATAGCTGGCTGTGTAATTATGAAGATGCCGTTGATGATAAATATGGAGGGTAGGGCCGTGGTTCTTGGCGGAGGAAATGTTGGTATGCACAAGGTCAGCCAGCTCTCCAAATTTGATATTGATATTTTACTGATAGACAAGGAAGAAATTGATGTTCCTACCAATGTGAAGTTGCTCACGATTGAAGTTAAGCCAGATAATCTGAACGACATCATACCCGAAGATGCGGTTTTGGTTATCTCGGCCCTTGAAAACAGGGAGCTGAATGCCCTGGTGGCGGACCATTGCCAGAAGAGAAAAATTCTTGTTAATGTGGTCGACGACCCAGAACTTTCGACGATTTTCTTCACCGCCTTCTCGAAAAAGGGTGATATTGTAGTATCAATCACAACTTCAGGCCAGTGCCCTTTCCTGGCTCGGAAAATCCGTGAGGATATGGATTGTTCCATCGGCGAATGGGAAAGCTGGCTTCAGGTGCTTTCGCCCATTCGATGCAGTATTGATGGCATCGAAAACAAGAACAAGATATTGAGCGAGATTTATGAAAACGATAATATCAGGGAACTTGTTAGGGCAGGTAACATAGAGGCAGCAAAAAAGCTGGCCAGGGAGTTATCAAATGTACATAGCTAATGTCAGAATCACACACAAGGATGTACCCCAGGAGATACTGGACAAACTGAGCATCACAAAATCCAGATTGACTGGCTTCTACGAGGAACTTATGGCACTGCCCAATGTGGACGAGAGCCTGGTGCTGCAGACCTGCAATCGCTTTGAAATTTACTTCACAGGCAAGAACGAGGAGCCAGGTATTGAAGAAGTCAAGAAGTTCATGCTGGACAATTATGGCCCTGAGATTTCCAAATACCTGAAATCCGACAGCTATGTGAACACATTGCGCCACCTCTTTCAGGTGGTTTCCTCCGTCGACAGCCTGATTGTAGGCGAAAATCAGATACTGGGGCAGGTTCGGGAGGCCTATGAGTTCGCCAAAGATGGCAATTTCACCGGTCGGATATTGGACCCTATTGTTCAAAAAACTCTCTTCATCGGAAAGCGTATAAGAACCGAGACAAAAATCTCCGATGGAAAGATCTCGATTTCATCGGCTGCAGTTGATCT
>DAOVXH010000105.1 GCA_030636255.1 Methanomassiliicoccales archaeon | reverse complement strand
TGTTCAGAGATTTGAAAGTAAAGGCCTGAAACTTGTTGCAGCCAAACTCATGAAAATAGACGAGGAATTAGCAGCAAAGCACTATGGAGAACACATAGGCAAGCCTTTCTATGAACCACTTGTGAAGTTCATTACTTCAGGGCCGGTTCTGGCAATGGTATGGGAAGGAGAGGATTCCATAACAACTGTGCGAACAGTTGTTGGAAAAACCAATCCAGCTGATGCCGGTCAAGGTACTATCCGTGGTGACTTCGGAATGTGCACTGGTAGAAATATAATCCATGCTTCGGACTCGCCCACCAGCGCTGAGCGCGAAATAAATTTGTTTTTCAGTGAAAACGAAATTCTTGAATACACAAGGATTGACGAAGTCTGGGTCTACGAATAATCGCTTCCTTGTGAAGCTGGCCCAGATTCTTTATCTTTTTACGGAAATGAGTACAAGGAATAGCGCACGCCAGTGCCCTTGAGCTCATTGTTCAGCTCATCTATCATGTTCTTGAATGAGTCGCCAAGGCCCTCGCTGAGCGAACTCTCGTACATGAAATCATATTCACCAACAACCGTCTTCCATCCAAGGTCCTCTAAAATTTTTATTATCTTCGAAGGATCCATGCCTTCTGAACTGAATTGCATTTTTATGTAGGTTTTCATTGTCTACATATATGACTTAACTATTTATTAATTATATTCCTTGTTCTGTAACTTCTTTCAGTCCCCTGATGACGAGCTTGCCCACATGTTTTTCACAGGCATCGGCAATCTCCATGAATTCTTCTTGGGAGAGGGGTTTCACATCCCTGAGTTCAATGTCCCAGGTATTCTCTGGATTGAACTGCTGTAGGGCATATTTTTCCTTATTTCCAAGATATTTGGCTATCTCAACAATGTCATCCTTGGCATGAATGGTAGGCACAATTGTGGTTCTGAACTCATGGTCTATTCCTGAATTGATAATAAATTCCACAGACTCTGTAATCTTTTTTACATCTGGTTCAAGGCCGGCAGGCTTTGAATATCTTTCATCAAGAGGCATCTTGAAGTCCATTGCAATGTAGTCCACAAGACCTTTTTTAACAAGGTCTTTTAGAATATCTGGCCTGGTTCCATTGGTGTCCAGCTTGACTTTCAGGCCCATGTTCTTTATCTCCTGCATCAATGCCTCAAGGCCAAATTCCATGGTTGGCTCCCCACCAGTTATGCAAACCCCATCAAGAAAATCATCATGTTTTTTCAGAAATTTTTTTATCTCTGCCCATTTCATTTCAGGATGTTTTTCTGGATCCTCCATCAATGGCCAGTTATGGCAGAATGGACATCTAAAATTACATTTTGCAGTGTACAGTACAGTAACAACCTGGCCGTCCCAGTCTAGAAATGATGTTTCGGTTATGGCATGAATCATTATTATCAAAACGGGAATGCCCGGGCCATATAACAAATCTACCCCTTACGGAATAATAATTGTGCCAGCATCTCCTCGAATTGCCTCAACCAGAGCATCATTTGAAGCGATGATGACCTTCTTACCGCCATTCTCCAGAAACTCTATAGCTGCCTCAATCTTGGGGCCCATGGAACCTGGTGGGAACTGACCTTCATCAAAGTATTTCTTGGCCTGGGCAACTGTCATTGTGTCCAGCCGAATTTCATCTGGCTTTCCGAAATTGATTGAGACCTTGTCCACGCTTGTGAGAATAATAAATTCGTCCAGGCCAAGCTGTTGTGCCAGCTTGGAGGATGCATAGTCCTTGTCAATAACAGCTTCAACACCGTCCAGGGTTCCGTCATCATGTTCTATTGTTGGAAGTCCGCCGCCACCACATGCTATGACTATCTTACCTTTCTCCAGCAAATGACCGATTGTGTCCTTTTCCACTATCCTGATTGGCCTTGGAGATGGCACAACCCGTCTCCAGCCCCTGCCGCTGTCCTCTACAACATTCCAGTTTTCATTGGATACTTTGATATCAATATCTTCCTTGGAAAAGAACTGGCCAATTGGTTTTGAGGGTGTTTTAAATGATGAATCATTTTTGTCAACAACAACCTGAGTGATTATGGTAACAGTGTCCACTCCAAGACCTTTCTTTTTCACAGTGTTCTGCATGGTCTGCTGAAGCATGTAACCTATGGAACCCACGGTTTCAGCGACACAAACACCCAGTGGATATGGCGGGATGAATTCCCGGGCATT
The DNA here is from genome assembly GCA_030636255.1 of Methanomassiliicoccales archaeon. GTDB lineage: Archaea > Thermoplasmatota > Thermoplasmata > SG8-5 > SG8-5 > JAGLQM01. The sequence continues at coordinate 4,196 of DAOVXH010000105.1, read as the reverse complement.
CTCATGTCGGCGGAGAGCGAAGCCAACCTGAGGTCCATTGCCATGGGTAATAATAACCTTATAGCCCATCTCCACCAATTGAATCAGCTGGTCACAAGTTTCTCTGGAATTAGCAAATTGCTGGGTGATGGTTCCCTGTTCGCCAGATTTGAGTAATGCGTTTCCGCCTATTGCTATAATTGCAGTGGTCATTTTAGCCCCCCTTAGGAATCCTGATAATTGGCATTGGCCTATTTAATTCTTGTCTAGTTTTAATTCCCACACAGAAAGAACCTCAAAGAACATCCTTTGCTCGACAATTTTCTCTACCAAAAAAAGTTGTCTGGCCCTCTCAATGACCTTGTCTGATGTTTCCGTAGAAGTGAGCAAGTAAATTCTACCATTCTCCAATAGATAATCGCCAGCCTGCTGAAGAAATTCAACGGAAATCTCATGGCCTATTTCTCCGCCGATAAGTTGGCGTTTGTCATCTACAGCTAAAACTTCCGCGTCCTGACTGGAAAGATATGGAGGATTGAAGATTATCATGTTATATTTGTCAGATATATTAGAAAATAAATCTGACTGGATGAACTGAATATTCAGGTTGTTTATTGCAGCATTGTTTCTTGCACAGTCAAGTGATTTTTGAGATATGTCAGTGGCAGTTACCTGGCAGCCTAGCTTGGCGCAGTGCAATGAAATTATTCCAGAGCCAGTGCCCATCTCCAGAATTGATTGGCCTTCCCTTGGATTCACAGCCGAAAGCATAAGCAAGGAATCGTCTGAAGGCGAATAAACATCCTGAGCTACTTCAATCTGAATTTTAGTGTCTAACTCCACATACCGGCATGGTTCTCGAATTATAAAATGTGGTCGCAAGTTTTAAATCATGACCCACGATTTAACGAAACATGCTGGAATACTTGCCAATACCGGCCATAATCATTGGTTCGCTATTATATGCAAAGTGGAAAAACGCATATCTCACACAGGTAATGGTAATTGCAAATTTTTTCATATTTATCTATGTTCTGGCACTTTATTACAATGACCAGTCGCTGTTCTATGACATGAGAAATGCCTTCACGTTCAGGCCTGCCAGGTTCGGCGAAATTGCCTATTTACCAAGCATCATCACGTCAATGTACATGCATGCTGACCCGTTTCATTTGATTGGAAACGTTCTAATTCTATACCTAATAGGATTGCCACTGGAGGAGCGCATTGGAAGAAAAAATTGGGGCATAATTTACTTTGTAACTGGAATCGCTGCAACCATGATGTTCTTCCTGTTCCATGCCAATTCTAATTCCTATTTACTTGGAGCTTCCGGGGCAATTTACGGCCTTGGAGGCGCACTTCTGATACTTTACCCGAGAGATAGAATTCCAATGCTAATTGGGCCCATATTCTCAAGCCGGGCACCGGTCTGGCTTGCAGTTGGAATAATGTTCGTGGTTGAAACGTTCCTGGTGAGCATGGCAGTTCAGGATGGGACAGCACATGTTGCCCATGTTGGTGGAATGTTCTGCGGTATTCTCCTGGCTCCGATACTGGTGAAGGTTGTGAAAGATGCTGAAAATTCTGACCTGGATATAGAGCTGCTTCGCAAAATGGCCCGGAGCGATAGTGACCATCTGATGATTGACAAAATTGAAAAAGAAACCGAGGACGATGTCAGGGAAGCATGGCTGGAATTCTTTTTCCAGGATGCTGCTAGATGTCCAAATTGCAAGCGCCGTTTAGAGGACTATCGACCAAAAATCACCTGTGAATGCGGCAAAACATGGAAGCTGAGGAAGTGAAATGTATATTGGCGTAGACGACACTGACTCGGTTAAGGGCATGTGCACAACATACCTTGCCACTGAAATAATCAAGGAATTTTCCGAATTAGACCTAATAGGCAATCCCAGATTGGTAAGATTAAATCCAAATGTTCCATGGAAGACCAGAGGAAACGGTGCAGTTTCTTTGCGATTTGGCAAAGGTATCGGCAAACCAAAAATAATCGGCCAGATTGATGGCAAGGACATCAAATGCTATGAAACTGGAATCGGGGCAAAGCCCACCACAGAACATTTCAAAAGAGCTTGCCAGTTAGTGGATAAATTAGCATACTTTGATGATGAGAAAACCAATCCCGGATTAATTTTGACCCATGAAAAACCATCTCAGAAATTATACTGGCAGGCAGTCCGATACGTTGTTGAGAAAAAGCCGCATCTTAAAACAGCCAATCCAAAATTCCACAAGGGCTGGAAGAATGGCCGCGGTTTGATTGGCAGCATTTCGGCAACTGCCTGGCGGCCTAGAGATTCGACCTATGAGATTATTGCCTACCGTGAAGAAAAGAAATGGGGCAAGCCGCGAAAAATTGACACGGCCAGTGTTCAGAAAATGGATAAATCCATTAAAACAACTTTCAACAATTATGATTATGAAGAAAAGCATATGGCTATCATGCCCAGCTCTCCCTGCCCAATCTTGTTCGGCATTCGTGGAGATATTGAGAATGATTTGCACAAGGTAAAAGATATTGTGCAATCGGAGAAAGCAGCCAGGTGGATTATTTTCCTGACAAACCAGGGATCAGACGACCACATAATTCCAGGCAGTATTTCCTCGCTGGAACCTTTCACTTCTGTAAAGGTCTGGGGAACTGTCACTAGCTCGCCGAAAATCATTGAAGGCGGCCACTTAATTTTCCAGATTTCAAACGGCAAAAAAACAGTGGATTGCACAATCTACGAACCAGCGAAAAAATTTAGATGGATAGGTGAGAAGTTACTACCTGGAGATGTGATTTCAGTTTATGGCGGTGTCAGGGAAGAACCATTCACAATCAATGTTGAAAAATTATTTGTTGAGAAGTTAGCCAGTGTTTCTGAAAAAGTGGCAAACCCAATGTGCAACAGTTGTAAGAAACGCATGAAATCTATTGGCAAAAACCAGGGGTATCGGTGTGCAGTTTGTGGGAAAAAGGCCTCTGAGGAAAAGGCAGAGTTTTCAGTTATTAAGAGGAAGCTAAAAACTGGATGGTATGAGCCGCCGGTTGGGTCCAGACGGCATTTGGCGAAGCCATTAAAACGGAATTAGGTAGATTTCATATTTTCATTATTAATTGTGTCAAAAGCGACAGTCCATTGTAAAAGTTTAATAAGCAGGCTGTTAATTTCTGGATAAGTATATTCCTTTTTCCATAGCCTATCTTTCAACTCTACAATTTTCTTATCTGAAATAATTCTGAAGTGTGAATGGCCCATTGCATTTCGGATATGTCTAAACTCTTCAGATAGTTGTAATTTGTCTAATATTTCAGCCCTTTGCTCTTTTGGATAAAATTTAATTAAGTTTTCCAATATTCTTTTTTGTTGTTTGTAGTGTTGATATTTCATATGAATAATATCTAATTCTTTTGAGACTTTTTCATCATCATCTAAGCTGTTTAATTCATTTAGCCAGTTACGCACTTTTGCTCCATTTTGAAATATTTCACTAGCAGTAATCTCAATGCCAAATTGTTCTGAGCCTTTTGTAACATAAAAAGATTTGTCATTTTCAGCTATTTCATTTAAAATTGGAGAAAGTAACGAATAATATGGCTCAAGTTTTGGATATTCTAAATAGGTGTTAAAATCTTCTGACTGGACATCCCTAAATGCTTTTAGAAAAATAATACGATCAGCCTGAGACAGGGACTTTGCTTTTTCTATCATTCTATAATAAAAAATATCTACATTTCCTTTTTTTGTTGATTCTTCCAAAGAATTGCGAATATAATCTTTTGTTTCTTCGTAGTTCATTTTCTCCCTCCTATCTAAATTGACTCAATAATCTGCCCCATGACCCCAGCTCTTAAAATCGCTTTATTTTGCAGTGCTTCGAAAGAGTGTCCTTCGCCTCTGATTTCCTCAAAGTCAAATTTAAATTTCACGTCCATGAGAAGTAAATTCTCAGGGGGCATTGGTTTTGGACTGGCCAGGATGAGTGCAGAACCAGCTAACATTTCTTTCACCTTTTCTTCAGATATTTCTTCATTTGCCACAGCCAGCATGAACGAGACCAATCGTCTAACAAGCTGCCACAAGAACCTGTGTGCCTTTATTTCGACTATAATGTACTCATCTTGCTGGATAAGTTCAATGGAATCTAGTTTTAATTTAGTAATTTCATGGCGGTCGTCGGTCTTTGAAAATAGCTTGAAATCCTGC
>DAOVXH010000024.1 GCA_030636255.1 Methanomassiliicoccales archaeon | reverse complement strand
TTCACACGATGGTTACTTCACAACTTTCGATGAGGGATACTTCTTCACAGTCCCTGGAGAGAGACAGTACATGTACCTCGCACCAATTGGAAATGAGGACGAGACAGTTATCGGTACAATCACCGATAGCGTTTCATCAAATCCAATAGTTGGAGCAGATGTCTATCTCCACAGCACAGACGGAAAATACGTGAAGCATGATGTAACAGACGGAGCTGGAGATTACTCCATAGACTTCTATGCAGGCGATTTTATCCTGGAGGTCTCAATGGACGGATACTTCACAGATGCATCCACAGAAGTCACAGTAGATAGCACAAAGAATGTAGCACTGGACCCAATAACAGAGGACTTCACACTCAGTGGTTTCGTGTTTGATATGGACGATGAATCTATAGTAGAAGATGCAACAGTTACATTATATTCCCAAGATTATCTGTACACAAACACAACAGTTACAGGAGATAACGGATATTATGAATTCAATGTTTCAATATCTTCAGATTACGCAGTTGTTGTAGACGCAGAGGGATATCAGTCAGAAATAGGAATTGTTGACCTGGTCGACGATGACAGATACCTGGAATTCGGTCTATACCCATCAGAAATGGATATCATCAACACAGAATATACATTCCTTGACTGGGACACAATTCAGGTTGCAATATACAAAACAATGAATGTTGACAATATCACAGCAAGACTCAATGCAGACAGAAAATGGGGAATGGGCGATATTGGCCTTGACCTGAATGATGGAACCATTGACACAGATGAGAGAGAAGACTGGGAAACATACCTGGGCCAGAAGGGCGCAGAAGAGAAGGACACTGCAGACTTCCTGACACTTGACAACTTGTACTATGAACTGGGCAACTCAACCTACGTTGTGACCATTGAAGGCGCAGAGGGAGATATTGCAACAGCCAATACAACAATCTTCATCAACAGCACATACACATACACACTTGTCGGAGAACTGGAAGACACCGAAGCAGACACATTCTCACTTGTTTTCAATGCATCATATGATGGCATTTACGAGGATAATATCTACAATATCATTCTTCCAACAGACCCAATGTTCGAGATGACCTCAAACTTCACCGAGACAAACTTTATCGAAGTGACAGGATTCAATGACCCAATAACAATTGACCCATTCATATTCGAGGAAGAAACCGAGACAGTCTCAATGAACCTTGAGCGCTCAATGAACGGTACTGCAATGGCAACCATAGACGATTCTGCAACATTTGTACATGTACTCAACAATACCTTTGACAACTACACAGCAATAGTAGCCCAGGGCGGTTCATTAGACCTGGACACAACAGTTGCTTTCAGTGCAAAGGACTCCACAGATTCCATTGGTGACATCACTAAGGCAAACTTCACATGGAACTTCGGAGACGGAGAAACTGGCTGGGGCATGGATGTTGAACACAACTTCACCTCTGTTTCAGGAAATGTTACAGTAACACTCACCATTATCGAGACAGGTGGAAACGAGACCGTAAGGGACTTGTATGTGTGGATAGACAACAGGGCACCAAGAGCAAGAATCAGCGTCATAACAACCGATGGAGACAATGTATCACTGAAGGATTCAACCCTGACAGTCAATGAGGACATACCACTGACATTCAGCGGTATCAAGTTCGATGATGCAGAGGGAATGGATAATGAGGACATTGAAGGCACAGCATCTTCCGACGAGTTAGAGGATGACGATGGCGGCGAAGGAATCATTGAGAAGTGGTTCTGGGCATGGGGCGAAGAAGACTCACCCGATGAAACCATCACCATGGAAGGCAGCAATAATATCACACATGTATACTCTGAACCTGGAACATACACGCTTCACATGATAGCCACAGATGTTGTTGGTCACGAGAGCAATAATGCAACCTGGACAATCAAGGTTCTTGACACAGAAGCTCCAATTCCAAGCTTTACCATCTATGACAATGAGAGTGCCTCAGTAACCGAGGTCATAGAGGACTTTGAGTTCATCTACAATGCAAGCTCAACAACAGACAACTTTGATGATGTTGAAAACCTGACATTTATCTGGAACATTGAGATAGATGGAGATATAACCAATGAGACAGGCATAGAGATGACCTACACATTCACAGAAGTAGGAGACTACAATGTGACAGTGTTTGCAACAGATGCAGCAGGCAATGTAGCAAACAACACACAGGTCGTTCATGTCAACCTCGGTGAGAGGCCAAACGTTTTCATGAAGGTTGGAAGCATGGTCTTTGACCCAACAACTGGAACAGCAGGCAGCACAGTGTCAATATCTGTTAACCTGACAAACGATGGCGATTTAGACGCATCCAGCGTCCAGGTCACCTTCTACATAAGGAATGCAGACGGAACAGACACAGAGATTGGAACTGACAGTGTTGGAACAATTGTAGCAGGTGAGGACGCCGAAGCATCCATTGACTGGAAGCCAGCAAAGAAGGGAGACTTCTCCATCTGGGCAAACGCAACATGCCCAGACGAGCACAGCTCACAGTACTGGGATAACAAGGTAGACGATTTCAGCATACAGACAATAACAATTAAAGAGGCAAGCTGGGTTCTTCCAGCTATCCTTGGTGGAATCATAGCTGTTATAGTGGTTGTCTTCTTCGGATTCAGATACTTCATGCAGAGCGGCACCGAAGTTGACAAGTCCGGCGAGAAGAGAAAGAAACGTTAAGCCTACAAAATAATGCAGCTGGCTTTCGGGCCAGCTGCTCATTTTCACTTTTCTTAAATTTTTATTCCTAATGGTAACATCCCTGCGCTTACGCACAGGGTTTTTTATACAATAGTATGTCTTTTGCTCATAGAATGCCTGTCACTCGTTCGTAAAACAAATGATAATATGCTCCCATTCAAACGGGGCATGTTAATCCAAATAACATAATCTGATATCTATTAGCCAGATTCGCTTAAAAAGGATGATAGCTGATAATATCTGCCTAGCAAAATTATATATAGCCAATTACTGATTATTAGAACAAGGAGAATACAGATGGAAAAGAAGATACACCTGAAGGTTGACAAGAATGACAAGGACATCAGCCTCCGGGAAGTCATAGAGAAAATAACCGAGATTCAAACGGCAAACCCTGACCGTGAGGTTTTCTGGGACGGTGACGAAAATGCCATCTGCTCCAGACCAAAATAGACTGTGTCTATTATGGTCTTTTTAATAGGTCGTACGACCTATTTTTCTATGCTGTCTTTGATTAAGCCAGCGTATCGAAAAATTGCGGTGCACGACAATTATCCCCAATGCTATCGTTTCATATTCCATTCCTTGTTCCCATACTTTTCATCAATCAGCTTTTCAATTAGCTCATTCTCATAATTGGTGAGCCTGGACTCTTGAAATTTAATGTCGAATGTGTCTTCGAAACCCTGAATCAATGCCAACCTGACTGTTTTCAGGTCCAGCTCCTCTCCCAGTATCTCTGAAAGAGAAGTAACATAGGTTTCCGGTCTCTGGCCCCTTTCCTCTATCTTGGCTATGTCCTGTTTCAGGGCCTTGGCAAGCATTTCATTGCTGCTCTTCATCACCAGTGAGCCATGCTGGAGAACTATTCCCCAGCGCCTCATTTGGGCGCTTCCTGATACCTTGCGCCCATTGACCATGATATCATTGACTGGTTTGAACTCTGCCTGAACGCCTAATTTCCCCAGAGCCTGCACAATTGAGCCACAGACCTTCTTGAATGCATCATTTCTGTCCTTTGGCAGGGCGGCCTCATCCACAACCAGAGCATACATTAAATGCCCGGAATCAGTGTAAATGGCACTTCCTCCGGTGACTCTGCGAACTATCTGGATATTATTATTCTGACAGAAGTCAATATCAACTGATTTTTCCACTTCCTGGAAGTACCCAAGGGAGATGGTTGGCACATTGCGCCTGTAAAAATGAAGGGTGTTTGGAATCTTGTTCTCTGAAACGGCCCTGGCAATGGCCTCGTCTGCAGCAACTGTGAGTGCAGGGTCAGAAAGGTCTGTGTTGATGATTCTCCATTTCATTGAAAGGGGATATCAGATTACCAATTAAAAAGAATTAGATGAAGGAGCCAGCATAATCATTGGCAAGTTTCTTCAGGTTTTCATTCCTGTGAAGCTCTATAATGGTAATGGCATTTCTGAGCCTCCAGAGAGTATTGAAGTCAATCTCGGTATTAGGGCCGAGCTCTTTGATCTTGGACTGAACAAGTGCCTCAATTTCCGTATAGAGTGCCTTGCTTGCAGCCTCGGTGGCCTCGGAGCCAGAATAGCCCATCTTCTCAAGAAGAATAGCGGTTTTTTCATACATCTTCTCACGGTGTTTGACAATTACATCCTCCTTGGAGAGTGCGCCAATGTCCGGGGCCAGGAAAAATAACTTTGCAGTTCTGGAATATACCTTTTCAGGAATATGATGCTCTTTTCGCTCTCCAGACTGCTGAATTATATCAGCCTTCACCAGTTTTTCCACATGTCTGTATATTGTGGACTGGTCCTTGCCAAGTATGCTGGCCATCTGTGCCACTGTAAGGTCATTGAGCCTGAGCAATTCCAGAATTTTGCGCCTGGTCTTGTCTATTGCTATTTTTATGATCTCAGGGTCATCCAGAATTCTGATATCATCAACCATTAGGTATCACATTGCCTCTTGATTATATATAGTTTTGCACACTTGCACATACGTGCAAATGTTTATATATTTCTGGGTGATATATGCATACGCATGCAAGTGTTATCTACCTTTAGGGGGGCGTAGACTGGCCCGTAATTCTACCAAGAAAATGCAAAGGCAGATTCTCAAGGGCAATATAGCCAAAACGCTACTTGTTCTTGGATGGCCACTGATGCTGACAAATGCCTTCCAGATGATGTATTCTGTAGTTGACATGTACTGGTTGGGAAACTATGTTGGCACCGAGGGAATTGCAGCCACCAGCCTTGCCTGGCCCCTGGTATTTCTTATGATGTCACTGGCCATTGGAATGTCAGTTGCCGGAACCACCCTTGTTTCTCAATATGCTGGCATGAAAGATATTGCAGAGGTTAAGAAATCCGCAGGCCAGGTTTTCATGCTCCTGGCACTTCTCTCTGGGTTTCTCTCAGCCATAGGTGTTCTGATTACAGACCCACTCCTGGCTTTCATGGGCGCGCCTGAGGAAGTTATTGTAATGAGCTCGCCATACATCAAGATAGTTTTCAGTTCAGTACCATTCATGTTCATGATAATGACCTTTGCCTCTATTTTGCGGGGCTGGGGTGATACCTGGACACCAATGATTATCTCGGCCATCAGTGTAGGAATAAATGTTGTATTGGATCCGTTCCTGATAATCGGCATAGGGCCATTCCCTGCTTGGGGAGTGACTGGGGCCGCTGTGGCAACCTTCATAGCCAGGATGATTGCAGCCATTGTTTGCGCTTATCTCCTGTTCTATGGTAAAAAGAACCTTAGAATCAAGCTGCATCACATGAAACTGGAACTGGTGAAGGTAAAGCAGATACTCAAAATCGGTGTTCCGGCAAGCCTGGGCATGTCCCTTGTTTCCCTTGGATTTCTAATTATGATGAAATTTGTTTCTGACTTTGGAACAGAGACACTGGCAATCTACGGAATAGGAACCAGGGTAATCAATATGGTATTCATTATCACAGGAGGCATAAGCGGTGCAGCTGCAACCATGATAGGCCAGAACCTTGGGGCCAACAAGATCAAGAGGGCTGGGACAATACTGCAAACTTCAATCCTTATTACTGTAGCATTCCTGCTGGCATGCTCCGTCATATTCTATGTTTTCAGCGACCAGCTATTCAGTATATTCACCAATGACAGGGCAGTTATCGAAGGAAGCAAGTTCTTCATGGGCGCCTTTGGATTCTCCATAATGGGATTCGGTATATTCAGCAATGTTCAAGCGGCATACCAGGCATCCGGCAGAACCGTTCCAAACATGATAATGGGAATGATAAGATTATGGGGTATGCGGGTTCCATTCTCGTTTATATTTGCCTTCACTGTTGGCTGGGGAGTATCAGGCCTGTGGATAGGCATGGGGCTCAGCAATTATCTCAGCGCCATAGTGGCTCTAATATGGATGGCAACCGGAACCTGGAAGAAAAGCGTGGTGGAGAAAAAAGGACCAATGCTGAACGGCGGCTCCCACAGACCGTGATTAATCGTCCTTGCCAAGCCATTTCTTGATCTTCCTGTAGGTCTGAAGGAAAACAATTGGCAAGGTTATCCACAATATTATAACAATAAAGAATGCCTCGGTGTACTCTGCCAGGAACATTATAGATATGAAAACTGCCAGTATGACAATCAAAGCAGGAAATGCCTTCTTGATTATTTCAGGAGAATACCAGCAGACCTTGGCCATATTTGGTAATTGGATTGCTTGATTATAAGGTTGTTTGTAATCAAAAGCTTTAAAGAGGGGCAGTAATTATCCGGCACACCTAACCCGAGGTGACTGGAATGAAAATGAGCATCATTGAGAAGTCTAAAGACGAGATAAGAATCGAGCTGGACAAGACAGACATGACACTGCTTCATCCTCTTATGGAGGAACTGCTGAAGAACAAGAAGGTAGATGTTGCAGAGTACAAGATAGGACATCCAGACCTGGACAAGCCAGAGCTTCATGTGAAAATGGTTTCCGGCAAGCCTGAGACTGCAATCAAGGCAGCCACAAAGGCATTGGTTGACACATACAGCGACCTCAGGAAAGAATTCGAGAAAGAACTATGATTCCCAGTTCAGAATTAGAACGCCAGATAGGTCTCGAGTTATTTTTTACAGATTCACCAGGAATAGGCGGTACCCTGCGGGTTGAACCAGAGGACTTTGTGGTTGAGGAAGTCTCAGTAATGCCAGAAGAGGATCCAACCGGCCAAAATACAGCGGCAATTGTCAGGGCCAGATACTGGGAGACCAATCGTCTTGTGAGGGAATTTGCCAGACGTTTGAGAATCTCCCGAAAAAAAATAATGTTTGCCGGCACAAAGGACAAGCGGGCAATCTCCACCCAGCTATTTGTTTTTGCAGCGCCAATGGATGATGTTCATGCAATTGAAATGAAGGACATTGAGTTCCTGAACATCTATCAAACAAAAAAGCAGATTGGCCTGGGAGACCTTATTGGCAATAAATTTTCTATTACACTCAAAAACCTGGACATGAAAATGCCAGAGGCAATGAATGCCACCCAGAGTATTGCCAATCAATTGAACAATATCGGTGGATTTCCAAATTATTTTGGAGTGCAGAGGTTCGGCGCAGTACGGCCAATAACCCATCTCATGGGAAAGCATATGACCAGGGGAAAGCCGGAACTGGCAGTCCGAGAATACCTGTGCACACCAGGAACTCATGAGAACAATGAAGCAACAGCAGCAAGAATAGAGCTTGGAAAGACCGGGGACTATGCAAAAGCATTGCATGATTTCCCATATAACCTGAGCTTTGAGAAGGCCATAATGAACCATCTGGTGGTGAAACCAGATGATTATGTTGGAGCATTGGAAAACCTACCGCAAAACCTGCTTATGATGTTCATTCACGCCTATCAATCATATCTGTTCAATAAGATTCTCAGCGAGAGGATGCGCCGTAATTTACCTTTAAACCAGCCAGTGCCTGGTGACATGGTTCTGAAAATGGACCAGAACAAACTTCCAGACCACAATAACTGGCTTGAAGCAACAGAGAGCAATATTCCAATGCTCACAGGGCTTATTGCCAAGAAAAAGGCCTTCATCAGCGCGACACTCTACGGCCATGAGTCCAAATTTGCCAATGGAGAGATGGGAGAAATAGAGGCCAGCATAATTGAACAAGAGGGCGTAAAACAGCGTGACTTTGTTCTTAATGAGTATTATAAATTGGGCTCCAAGGGCAAGAGAAGAGAAATATTAGCTCCTGCAAAAGATTTCGAGTTCAGACAGGTGGATGACGCAATTCAGTTTGGCTTTGAACTGTATAAAGGGTGTTATGCCACTACTTTTTTGCGGGAGTTTATGAAGGCCAAGGAACTGACGAAATACTAGTATCAGCCATATTTGCCATCCCTCTTTTTCTTTTTTAACAATCGTTAGAATTCGATGTTATTATATACATTTATCTCATAACCTCCCAAAAGGTGGGATATTATGAGTCAAATGTCTGCAACAATAATCTGGAAGAAATTAATCTTAGAAAAAAATAAAGTTACTACATCTCAGAGAATAAACCAACTTGCGTTAAATTTAGGCAAAAATGAAGAAAGAACATTACGGTATCTTCAGGAGCATGGCTATATTATAAGAGTTCTCAGGGGATACTATTATGTAAAAAACCCTGAAGAACGTGAGATGAAAAAGCTTGAACATTCAATCTATGAGATAATAGCAATGGCACTCAAAGTAAAAGGCGTGAAAGACTGGTATTATGGCCTCGAAACAGCTCTTAAAATGAATAACATGACCCATGAATATTTCTCAATTGATTATGTCGTGACTAATACATATGAAACAACTAAAGTAATAACCATAATGGATAAGAAGTTCAAGTTCCTTAAATGGAACAAGAAACATTTTCAATTTGGTATAAAGAAAAAAGAATTAATTAGATACTCTGACAAAGAGAAAACTGTATTAGACATGGCTTATCGTACTTATAGAAATAAGAATAAAAGCCCTTATGTACTAAGCATAGTGAGAGAACAATCCCCTCTCCTTGATGAGAATAAAATAAATGAATATATGAAACATTACACAATTCGATTTCAAAGATTTGGAGAGTTAATATGAAGGAGTTTTTTGTAGCATTAACCGCTGACGATTCAGTTAAAAGAGATGATATCGTTGAGAAAGATTATCATCTCCACAGAATATTATATAGAATATCTCAGGAGTCATATTTCAAAGATAACCTAGTCTTCAAAGGTGGAACCTGTTTAATAAAGGCATATTTGACATATTTTAGATTTTCTGAAGACCTTGATTTTACTTGGAGAAATAAAGACATCTGGAATGGAGAAACTAAAAGCCAGTGTGCAAGAAGGTGTTCGGCTGAAATAACAACTCTCTGTGACGCCCTTAAGGTCATTTGTGAAGAGTTAGGCTTTGATTTCTCTGGAAACAAAGCTGATACTCATTATGTCCAAATTCATAGTGGAGGCCGAATGGTCACATTCAAAATTTACTATGATTCAGAAATGCTTGGACATCTGAACTTCATAAAATTAGAAGTGAACTTTGTTGAAGATATTATCTATCCAATCACAGAATATAAATTAAAAAGCTATATCGAAGGAATTGAATCGGAGCAGATAAAGTTCCTTCATGAAGAGCAGTGGGAGGAATACACAAAAGAAGTTGTCTATCCCTGTTATGATGCCAGAGAGATTTTCGTGGAAAAAGTCAGAGCATCCCTTACGAGAATCGCGTTTAAGGTTCGTGATGCAGTTGATATTTATTATTTGGAAAAAGAAATGGGGTTCAAACTGGCAGATTTCAAAGATGCAATAAAACAAAAAATCAATTTCACTATAAAATTATACCAAAAGTATGGTGATAGATTAGAGATTAAGCCAGCCCCCCCACTGGATATTCTTGAATCTGATGAGCTGAAACTACTTCTGGTTGAACCTCCAGATGGAATGCAAGAGGAAATTGTTAGGATAATAAAAGAGCTGGAAGAAATAAGAAAGGAAATCACGGGGGAGCAGGCACAGTAGCCGAAGATGATGATGAGGGAGGCTATGGTGGCGGCAGTGGTGGTGGAGATGGTAGAGGAATACAAATAATACTGTACTCACAAAATATTAAATCAGGCCAGTATTATGGTCGCCTGATGTTCGAATTAAAGGACAGAGACGGCCTGGCCCGTATCGGTATCCTGGAGACCGCACACGGTAAGATTGAAACACCTACCCTATTGCCAGTGTTCAATCCCAATCAGGTTACTATTCATCCGAAGGATATGAAAGAAAAGTTCGGCACCCAGGCTATTATTACCAATTCCTATATCATTAAAAAATATGATGATTTGCGGGAAGTTGCTCTGGAAAAAGGGCTTCATGAACTTGTTGGCTTTGACGGCCCTATTATGACTGACTCTGGAACCTTTCAATCACATATGTACGGCGAGGTTAAATTAAAACCCCTGGAGATAATTGAATTTCAGAAGGCCATTGGTTCTGATATTGGGACAGTTCTGGACATTTTTTCCGAGCCAGAGGACAAACGGGAAAAAGTGGAAACAGACCTTAAGATTACCATTGAAAGAACAAAACTATCTGCTGACAATAAAGGCAATATGATGCTGGCCGGTCCGATTCAAGGGGGCAGATTTCCAGATTTGCGGGAGTATGCGGCCCAGGAAATGAGCAAAATTGATTGTGATGTTTTCCCAATTGGCGGGGTAGTGCCAATGATGGAAAAGCAGATGTACTTCACTCTCATGGATGCTGTTCTTTCAGCCAAAAAATACCTCAATCCGTCAATTCCAGTTCATTTGTTCGGGTGCGGCCATCCAATGATGTTTTCCCTGGCAGTACTAGCAGGCTGTGATATGGTTGATTCTGCGGCATATGCGAAGTTTGCCAGAGATGGAAGAATGATGTTCTCTGACGGCACACGATTTCTCAAGGATATCAGGGAATTACCTTGCCATTGCCCGATATGCACCAGCCACACAGCTGATGAACTACGGCAGAGTCCCAATCAGGAAAAATTACTGGCAATGCACAATCTTTATGTTTCCTTCGCGGAAATGCGAATTGTCAAGCAGGCAATTCATGAAGGCCGTATCTGGGAGCTGGCGGAAAGTCGAGCAAGAGCGCATCCTGCCCTTCTGGACGGTATGAAATGCTTCCGCAAGCATGCTGATTTTCTGGAAAAGACCGAACCATTATCAAGAGACCTGGCATACCTTTACACTTCCCCGGAATCCTATTATCGACCTACAGTTTCAAGGCTGAAAAAACGCATAATGGAGCGGTACGAACCTCCTGCCAGCAAGTATCAGATATTATTTCCAGATGCAACAAAGCCCTATTACAGGTCATACTGGGAACAAATATCCAAAATAAAAGATAAAAATAATGTGGCATACTGGGTGGATTCATTGTTCTGCCCTGTTCCAATTGAACTAGATGAGATGTATCCTATTTCCCAATCAGTTATATCTGAACATCTAGAACCTGGAATCCAGCAGGAGAAATTGAAAGTTCTTAAGGAATTCATGGATGCTGGCATTATTACACCAGAAATAAAACACTGGCAGGGCAAGGAGACCATTGATTCCATACCACAGGGGGAACCAGATTTATTTGACATGAACCTGGCAAGGGTCAAGGCCACTGCTGATATACAGTTCGGCAGAGGAGCTGGCCGTGCTCTCCTGGACGGCAAAGTGGAACTTGTTCTCTCGCCAAAGACAAATCGCATAAGAAATGTGAAGGTAGATGGAAAACATATCCTGTCAATGCGTGCTGGAGACGGTATTTTCACATTGAAATTGGCAGGGGGCCAGATACTTCATAAAACATTCCCTGGGCCAAAGATGCGGGTTACTGTGCATCCTGATTCTGCTGAGTTCAATAGAAAAGGTAAATCTGTTTTCGCGGCATTTGTTATTGACGCAGATACAGAAATAATTCCTGGTGATGAAGTTCTGGTGGTGAATGAGGCAGATGAACTTTGCGCCATAGGCCGGGCAATTATGACCAGGGACGAGATGCTGGCATTCAAAACCGGCATAGCTGTCAAGGTTAGAGAGGGCTGCTTTGAGTTGAAACTCAAAGCAGGCTCCTGAATCTGAGATTCAGGGTGAGCAACAAATAGATTATAACAGCGATTTCTGGGCAACAGTAAGACATGCCAGATAATCATCGATTGTGTTTCGCAGGGTCATTATATCTTCTGCCTGGGCAGTGGCAAAAATAGTGCATCCTTCAATTCTTGTTTCAATATAGCCAGCATTGTCAAGCTCAAGTGCCTTGGCTATATTATTTGCAGTCTCATTATTAGAAAGTTCAATTTCCAGGGTGCAGGTTGACTTCATTGACTGGGCAATAGATTTCACCTCTATAAATATTCCCAAACATATATATGCATCTATTTATTTCCCTGGGATAATAAAGGGGGGACTAAATGTTCAAAGCTAAGGTTAGACCCGATGTGCTAAAGGAAGTTGTAGACATAGTGTCCACACTTGTGGATGAAGCCAAGATTTCAACATCAAAGACCGGACTCAGCATAAAGGCTGTTGACCCGGCACATGTTGCAATGATAGAGCTCAGCCTGGGCAAGGGCGGATTTGAGGAATACAAGGCAGATGATGTTGCCCTTGGTGTTGACATTGACAAGATAAAGGAAGTTCTAAGACTGGCAAAGCCAGGTGACATGATCCACATGGAGCATGATGATGAACGCAATCGTCTAATATTCAAGGTTGGAAACATTACCCGCAGGATGAGCCTGGTTGATACAACTGGCATGTCCGAACCAAAGGTTCCAAACCTCAATTTACCAGTGAAGGTTATTGTAAAGACAGATGAAATTCGCCAGGGTATCCGGGCAAGTGAGAGTGTTTCAGACCACATTGCACTGGTTGCAAACAAGGAAGGCTTTGAGATGGTGTCCGATGGTGACACAGACTCGGTAAATCTAAAGCTGGGTAAAGACTTGCTTGAAGAACTCAAATGCAAGGAAGATACTCGAAGTCTATTTCCGCTGGATTACTTCTCCAATATATTCAAGGCAATCCACACAGCCAGTGTTGTGACAATGCATATGGGCTCAGACTATCCGGTGAAACTGGAATTCTCCATTGCCAATGAGAAGGGCGAGGTTACTTACCTTCTGGCACCGAGAATTGAATCCGAATAGTTTCTTTCAAATACTCTATTTCTTTAATCCGTAGCGAAAGCCAGTAGGAAAATCCATGGGAGCAGTAAGATTAGGCAGAATAAGCCTGAAATGGTGCATGAACTGTAATTTGCCACTTGTTGAGCTGGAACGCTGCTCCATCTGCCGTGAAGAAAGTAAACCAGTGGACATTACGCCGCCAGGGGATTATAGGCCAGCATTTCCACATGACATTGAACGGATTCGCAAGACAATAGATGAGAAGTACGGCCCAGGCACAGGACTGGCAATGATACCAGAAGGTAATCTTGTAGTGCTGAACAAAAGCCCAGGTGTGGATATTCTGGACGAGGTGGTCATGCAAGGTCGCGTTCTTGGAAGCCATGTTTATGAGCCTGGAATAGGGTGGAGGTTCATCTGCCGTATTGAAGGCGCTAGAAGAATAGCCGATGTTATTTCTAGAAGCTGGGCAATTGTTGATGAGGGTGCAATTCCATTCATCCGCAAGGGAGCCAGCACCATGGCAGTTGGTGTTCTTGACGCTGACCCGGAAGTTCAGATTGATGATGAGGTTGTTGCCATTACAAAGAATAAGGAAGTAATATCCACAGGCAGGGCAAGAATGACTGGCCAACAGATGATTGACGCAGAAAGAGATGCAGCAATCAAGTCCAGATGGTACAAGGAAGTGCCTGAATTACAAGTTCTGGAACCTGGCCAAACATGGTCTGACGCTGTAAAGGGCAATGAGAGAAAGCTGGAAAAGAAAAGACGCAATTCAAAGACTCATATCCGGAAGACTGTAAATCATTACAGCGACCTTTCAGTTGCGGTTTCAATCTCAGGTGGAAAGGACAGCCTGGCCACACTTCTTCTGGTTCTGGAGGCAGGCATCCGCCCAAAGCTCATTTTTACCAATACTGGTTTAGAGTTTCCAGAGACACTGGAGAACGTGAAAAAGGCTGCTGAAAGATATGACTTAGAATTATTTGTTGAAGAAGCTGGAGATGCGTTCTGGAGAGCATTGGAG
>DAOVXH010000126.1 GCA_030636255.1 Methanomassiliicoccales archaeon | reverse complement strand
GAATATGGCCTTGATGACCCAAAGAGCGAGCATGGAATGTGGGTATACTGGTTCCTGGAATATGCAGTGAAGGACCTGGGATACACAGACCTTGTGCAGGCACATGATATTGCAGCACCACTGGCAACCAATGATGCATCATCAATCCAGAACCCAATGCACCCTGAAGAAGAATACAGCGGCAGCAGTTTCTACCTGTAATAGCAAGCACAGAAAATGGGTTCAGCTCTCGAAGCTGAGCCCAAATCTTTCATTTTTTTTATCTCAAAGTTAACCAATCTTTTTATAGCGAACTTCCTTGCCTTCTCACAGTGATATAATGGATCTTAAAACTCAATATTCAAGAACTTTTTTGAGCGCGGACGATGATATGGGGGACCCGGAGACAATCAAGAAGGCATATGCCAAATTGGAGACTTTACCGGTGGAAACCAAGGAACAGGCAACTGCATGGATGGATGCCTGGAATGATATAATGAGTGCAATTTCTGAGACCATGGTTCGTGTGTACTTTGACATGACCAAGAATACCAAGGATGAGGTAGCAGCCAAGGAATACGGCAGGCTGGCCAATGAGGTTATGCCCCTTGCCGAGGAACTTGACGAGGCAATGAAAAAGCGTTTCCTGGCACTTCCTGAAGATTGGGTTCCAAAGGAATATGACATAGCCAGGAAGAATATTCAATGGGCTGTGGAGCTGTTCAGAAAGGAGAATCTGCCCCTTGCATCAGAGGACATGGAGCTCCGTCAGCAATATCAGCAGATATCTGGTGGCTGGGAAACTGAATTTGATGGAAAAATGGTCACGCCCCAGATGCTGAGGCCATTCCTGCAAAGCCCTGATCGTAAACTGAGAGAAAAAGCATGGCGAACTGCCATTGGCATGCATCTGGAAGATAAAGAAAAATTAGATGTATTATTTGAAAAGATGCTTGTAAACCGGAATCAGAAGGCTGCAAATGCAGACATGCCTACCTTTCTGGAATACCAGTACAAGAGCTATGGGCGTTTGAGCTATGGCCGTCAGGACACAAAGGCCTTCAGAGATGCCATTCACAAATATGTGGTTCCAGCAGTGAACAAGATAATGGCCAGGCGCCAGGAAAAAATGGGCCTGGAAACAATTCGCCCATGGGATACAGGAGCAGACCCGGATGGTGCTGAACCTCCAAAGGTGTACACTGATCTGGCAGACCTGAAAAGCAAGGCTGCAAAGGTACTTACAAGCATAGACACAGAGTTCGAGGAAGCATTCTGGCTCATGGACAAAATGGGATACCTGGATCTGGAGAACAAACCTGGTAAAGCCCCTGGAGCTTACTCAAATGACTTCGCAGAGGAGCGCATGGCCCTGGTATTTGGAAATGCTGTTGGCACAAGCGATGATTTTGATACTCTGATGCATGAATCTGGTCATGCAATTCACACGCTTTCTTGCAGACATCTATCATTACTGGCAAGGTCTTACCCTCTGGAATTCGCAGAAGTGGCTTCCATGTCACTGGAGCTTCTGGCCAGGCCTTACTGGGATATTGTTTATAAGCCTGAAGACCGCAAGAGAATCGGAATAGAACAACTTGAAGGACTTCTGAACTTCTTACCATTCATGGCAATGCTGGACGAGTTCCAGGATTGGGTTTACTCGCATCCAGAAGGTGCAGACAGAAATGCAAGAGACAAATATTGGATGGGCCTTGCAGCCAAATATCTGCCATACCTTGATTATTCTGGTCTTGACAAAGAACTGGCCAGGGGCTGGCAGTATCTTCATGTTTATGAAGTGCCAATCTACTATGTGGAATATGGTATAGCCCAGGTAGGCGCAATGCAGGTCTTTGTGAACTCCCTTGAAAATTATGACCAGGCAGTGAAGGATTACAAGCATTCCTTGACACTGGGAACAACAGTTGGATTGCCAGAACTATTCGAGGCAGCAGGCGTGAAGTTCGTGCTGAAACACCCTGAGCAGCTGGAACGGGTTACAAACGAGATTATGAAGCTAATTGACTTAGCATGATTGCCTTAGCCACCATTTCCAGCGGCCTCCCGAACGATTCAGAGTTCCTGGGCGCACATCTTGCAGTGCGTCCTGTCTGAATCGTTCACAGTATTACATCTGGCGCACTTGACCATTTGCTTGCGTTCTACTATGGGAGCATCCCTGCTCTGCCGCATGACCACATTTTGCTCAACACGTTTGACATCCCTGTGAGTTGGAGAAGCAGACAATTTTCTTGTCCCAGTGCCCAATTCAAACAATGTCTTTTTCTCTCTTAGAGATTGTCCACAAATCAGTGCCAGTACTGTTACAACAAAGTAAATAATAGAGGCCATGAAGTCAAGATAGGCCACCAGAAATCCAGCAATCACACATACCCCTGCAATGAAGAATACAATGAAAACACCGTTCTTTCTGCCCCATTCCTTCATTGTGGCAAAGCCCAGGCCCATTGGAAAGCTCAAAATACCCAGCAATGCCAGTGCAGCACCAAGAGCGGTCCAGAGCCCACCCAGAGTAGAAAGTTCATTACTGAATGCTCCGCCAGTGTTAGAAACATCTCCCCCTGAGTTCATAATTCCCAGGCCCAAGTAAATAGCTAAAATGCCAATTATGAATGTGAATATTGTCAGGCCAGTGAGTCCTCTCTTCATGGGTAGTAAATGTACTCGGCGGTATTTAAATATTCAACACTTAGAGAACCCACAGCTCTTACAGGTCAAACATCCCTCAATAAACTCAATTGGTGAGCCGCACTCTGGGCATTCTGGTCTAAACCCATGGTCGATTTTTGCCATGTTCCCGGCGGTCTTTCCCTTGGTTGCCTGATGTTTCTCTATTGACTTGCCGATTGCATCGGAGCAAGATAGAATTTTATCCGGGCCCAGGGTTCTTTCTGGACACCGTATTCCCTTGAGCTGCTCGATTATGTGAAGCGGGTCAATTCCAGAACGCAGCGACAGCGATGTCAACCTGCTTATTGCCTCGGTCATGCTTGCGGCACATCCTCCGGTCTTTCCCATCCTGGCAAATATCTCGAACAGGTCCTTCTCATCCTCATTGATAGTTACATAGAGATAGCCGCAGCCAGTGATCATTCTGTGGGTTGCACCCTGTGTCATCATTGGTCTTGGCCTGGGCTTTAATTTACCGTTGGCATCAATCTGCACATCGAATAATTTTGTCTGGACTGCCTGAGGTTCAGCAGCACTTTCCTTCTTAGTGCCAGATTCCAATACCTGCAAACCTCTGCATCCGTCCCTGTAAACAGTTATTCCCCTGCAGCCAGTGTCATATGCCATAACATATATCTTGGCAATGTCCTCTTTTGTGGCATTATTGTTCAGATTCACTGTCTTGGAAACCGCATTGTCAGTGTGCTTCTGGAAGGCTGCCTGCATATGCACGTGACCTTCTGGCGACACCTCATGGGCTGTCATGAATAATTCTTTTAAATCTGCTGGAAATCCGAGAATTTCAGATACTGAGCCAGACTCCACAACTGCCTCTTTCAGTTCATCTGTGTATATTCCTCTATCTCTGCAAATCTCCTCGAACAGTGGGTGAATATAATGCAATGCATCATTGTCCATGACTGTTTTCACGTATGCAATTGAATAAATCGGTTCAATACCGCTGGAGCAATCTGCAATCATGGATATTGTTCCTGTTGGTGCAATGGTGGTAATGGTTGCATTTCTTACTGGCTTGGAATCCTTGTATATGCTCTCCGGGTAATTCGGGAATGCGCCTCTGTCCTTTGCCAACTCCTGGGATGCCTTGCGCCCCTCTTCCTGAATGAACTTCATTATCTTTTTAGCCAGCTTATTAGAATCTGCTGATTCATATGGTATGCCCATCTGCAAGAGCATGTCTGCCCAGCCCATGATGCCAAGCCCGATTTTTCTATTGCCCTTGGTCATTTCCTCTATTTCTGCCAGGGGATACTTATTCATGTCTATGACATCGTCCAGGAATCTTACTGCCAGGCCTACAACTTCTTTTAGCCTGTCCCAGTCCACATCACTGTCAACCATCATATTGCTGAGATTTATTGAACCCAGATTGCATGACTCGTAGGGCAGCAATGGCTGCTCGCCGCAGGGATTTGTGCTCTCGATTTCCCCGATCTTTGGCGTTGGATTGTCCTTGTTTAATTTGTCTATGAATACCATGCCTGGGTCACCGGTCTTCCAGGCTCCAGCACTGATTTTATCGAATATTTCCCCGGCATTCAGAGTTCCCTGTTTTTTCCCGGAATGGGGATTCACCAGGTCATACTCCCCTTCTGCCTTTACAGCCTTCATAAATTTGTCTGTTATTGCAACTGAAATATTGAAATTGGTCATGACGCTGAGGTCTTCCTTGCAGGCAATGAACTCCAAAATATCTGGATGGTCCACGCGGAGAATTCCCATATTGGCTCCACGGCGGGTGCCGCCCTGCTTGATAGCTTCTGTGGCTGCATTGAACACCTTCATGAAGGATATTGGCCCGCTGCTGACTCCCCTGGTGCTCATGACAAAATCATTCTTTGGCCTAAGCCTTGAAAATGAAAAACCTGTTCCGCCGCCGCTCTTGTGAATCAATGCAGCATTTTTTAGAGTATCAAATATGCTTTCCATTGAGTCGCCTATTGGCAGAACAAAACATGCAGATAATTGTTGAATATCTCGACCGGCATTCATGAGAGTTGGAGAATTTGGCAAAAAGTCCAGGGAAACCATGAGATTGTAAAACTGATTTTCAATCTTTTTTATGTCCTTTTTATTCATTCCATAATTGGATTCCGCGGAAGCTATATTCTTTGCCACTCTGCGAAACATATCCTGTGGTCTTTCTGTTAATTCGCCAGCGTCATCCCTGGCTAAATAACGTCTCTCCAGCACAGCCAGAGCATTGTCACTTAGTTTCATGTATACACTCTCCCAGAAGATAGGCAAGCCTCAATATAACACATGGAAATTTGAGTATCCCACTCCCTTCCAACCGGGTAGTAAATCGAGGGGTATAAACGTTACGCCTGCCTGTGTTTATGAGTCAAAAATAGCCAGCTTTTTGACTGGCTAAAATGTGACATTTTCTTACTCTATAACTATGGCAACGTTTGACCTAACCGGAGCCCCGGCAGCATCCGCAACTGCTTGGCACTTTGTTCTCATCAAATAAGCTAGCGGCTTGTAGTCAACCTCAGTAAAGCATTCAAAGTTGCCCATGCCCTTGGATATTATGAAGTCTGTTGTTTCAAGAGTATTTTTCAAATTATCTGACATGTTCCAGAATGGAAATCCAACAGCAAAATCATCAGTTGAAATAATTTTATCCACCTGCTTGTCCAGGCCCAGTTCATAGGCATCTTCAACTGTAATATCGGTGAGTATTGCCTCTCCCTTGACTATCATGGTAATTTCCACATCCAGCTTTCGAATTTGCTCCAGCAGAAGTTGGTCGAATATTATCTCGCCAGCATTGTCAGGCATGAATACCACTTTCTCTGATTGCTGGATAATTTCTTTCATCCTTTCAGTGTGGTCAATAAAAAGGTCATCTTTCAGCAGCTCATCAAAATGATTCAGCAAGTATCCTGGCTCGTCCAATTTTTTATCAATTCCATAATCAGGAACATTGCCTGTTATTGCGCAGAGAACCGCCGCCCGCAACGGTTTGTCTGATGATTCCACAAATTCTTTCGCCCTTGAGTACAATTCCAGTGCCTGGGCATTGGACTTTTCCTTTAGCTTTTCATAGG
>DAOVXH010000201.1 GCA_030636255.1 Methanomassiliicoccales archaeon | reverse complement strand
GTGTTTGCTTGTTTCATTATAGTGCCAGATAGTGCAGAGGCAGCTGTTTTCACTGACCTTGGTGGCCCTGCAGATACAACCTTTAGAGATGTCATGTGGGAGGAGAATGGAGACTATGCAATGGTTGTTGGCAATGATTCCCTGAATGGAGTAACATATCGTTATCAGGCCAGTGACGAGAGCTGGTCTTCGCTGACCACGGTTCCAGGTGATAGTTATAATGCTGTTTCAAAGACAGAGCCATACATCTATTTCGAAGATGTGGACAATGGCACCGCTGACTGGAGTACAAATACCTGGCAGGTTCCCGACATAGATCCACTTATAGCTGAATGGAAGTTTGAAGAAGCTGCTGGAACTGATATATTGGACACCAGCCAGAATAGTCATGATGGTGTTTGGGTTAATACACCAACAAGAACAGATGGCATATCTGAAAATGCCCTATACTTCGGTGGAAGTAATTATGCGACGGTTCCAAATGCAGCCCATATGACAAATGGCTCATTCTCGGGTAGCGTATGGGTTAATATATCTACACATATAGATTTCACAGGAATAGTAAACAAATACAGTAGCGGAGGCTGGGGACTATGGGACAAGGCAGACGGAACAACACAATTATATTTCCTTGATGAATTTTCTGTATGGACCATTAAGTATTCCAGTGCACTTACCACAAATGAATGGCATCATCTAGCCTGGAGTTACAATCTTACTGCTGCCACTGTATCTTTCTATATTGATGGAGAATTGGATTACTCAAGTCCAAGTATCAATCCAGTCAGACACAAAGATACCCTTGACATAGGCATGTATAATTCCAATTGCCTGGATGGCAGAATTGACGAAGTGCGCCTTTATGATATTGCTCTGACACCCAAACAAATTTCAGATTATTACAATGAGACAGCCAATAAGGTAGGAGAATGGAAGTTCGATGAAGGCTCCGGAGCCATTGCCAAGGACACCAGCCAGCATGAGAATGATGGCACACTTGTACTCATGGATGATACCAACTGGGTAGGGAGTCCGGCAAAGACTGGTTTGATGTTCAATGGATTTGACGAGTTTGTGAATTGCGGAGATAAGCCGCAATTGAATCTTTCCAACACTTTCACAATTGAAGCCTGGATTTACATGATGGACAATAATGACTGGCATTGCATTGTCAGCAAGGCAAGTGCGAATTCAGTGGCTGGAATATCATATCATTTTAGAGTGAGCAATCTTAATCTACTACAGATTTACATGAGCAATGGTGCTACGACTGAATTAGCATACAGCAATACTGCTTTGAATACAGGTGAATGGTACCATGTTGCTGCTGTTGCAACAGGTACTGAGTATCAACTCTACCTCAATGGTCAACCAGATGGGACGGATGCACAAACTTTCACGCCACAGGTTATCAGCGCAGATTTCAGAATAGGTTCACATGCCAATACCAATTTCTTTGACGGAGCCATCGATGAGGTTAATGTATGGAACTATTCTCTATCGGCCAGCGATATAAATGACAGCTACAACAGAACAGTAGCAAATTACTTTGAAAATTATTCATTGGGTGGTGACTGGAGCTTCGAGGAAGGAGTTGGAGGCAATGCCTATGATTCTGGAATATACGGCAATGACGGAGCCCTGGTGAACATGGATGATACCAACTGGGTGGACGGAATATCCGGAAAGGCCCTGGACTTTGATGGTTCAACCGAATGGGTATCCTGCGGAAACGACCCCAGCCTGGATATTACAGATAGAGGAACAGTTGAAGCATGGGTTTATCCAAGAACCGAGGGAGACAATCTAAGGGTTGTCACCAAGGGCAATAATTATGAGATATCAATGAACTCAGGTTCCCCACACAAATGGACTTTCTGGGTTACTGGAGGCCAGACAGCCACATCAACCTCGGATGTTAGTCTGGACAACTGGACACATATTGCTGCTACATATGATGAATCGTTCATAAAAATATACATCAACGGTGTTGAGGAAGCGTCCACACCAAAATCAGGAAGTTTAACACCAGATGCCTCAATATTCAGTATAGGAACTGGCAGTGGATATTACTTTGATGGCATTATCGATGAGGTAAAGGTCTGGCAGCGATACTTTGAGCCTTCAGAAGTTATGGAGTCCTATCTGAGTATGTTGACTCCGGGCTGGCATGTTATTGACCCATCAACATTGCCCATACCTGGTTCAGGAACGCAACATGGAACTGCCAATAGTGGCAGCAATATTGCCTGGTATGGTATTGAGGAGACAGGGAACTACAATAATGGAGAAAGAACCAATGGCAGCCTAGTATCCCCAGCAATCTATCTGCCAAAATCGAACTTTGGTCTTGTAGTATTCAGTCACTGGTTTGATGTTGAGGCAATCAACCCTAATGTTGATGTCATGAGCGTTTCCATAAAAAATACAACTGATTCTGATTGGTACGTCCTGAAGACCTGGGACAGTGACGATGTTCCAATATCCTCCTGGATACAGGAAATAATCTATATTCATGGATGGACAGGCAATTATGTGCAAGTGAATTTCACATTCGATTCAATTGACGGAGACTTCAATGACTTTGCTGGATGGCATATTGATGATTTTGTACTGTACGCCAGTGGAACACATATCGTGGTGGGTGATGTCCCTGAAGCAGCAGGGTCCTCCATATATTCAATAGACCTGGGAGGCGGTTCCACAGAGATGACTGGAATGAACCC
>DAOVXH010000094.1 GCA_030636255.1 Methanomassiliicoccales archaeon | reverse complement strand
TAAATAAGAATAATGGCATTCAACATCAAAGAACTCATTTCCAACATTGGTATCGAAGGCAGACGCATAGGCGGTCCAGTCGATTACTACATCATGGGGAATGTCATGGGGGTACCAGGGCTCGTTCACAGTATCATGGCAGTCCTCACAATTATCATAGTCATAATTGGCCGAACCAGCATTCAGATGATTAATGAACTTGCCACTACCAAATGGTACCGGGTCAGTGCCAGTGGAGAAATGGCAATCTGCACAGCTTGTAACCGCCCTTGGGTAAATTTGCTCGAAGGCAGCCGTGGTCTCGTTCCACACGTTTACTGTAGAATCTGGTTCTGTCCAGACCTGGAATATAATTCCCGAACCAGCAGCAGCTGTGAAATCATGCCACATTACTCTTATTTCATCAA
The DNA here is from genome assembly GCA_030636255.1 of Methanomassiliicoccales archaeon. Taxonomy (GTDB): domain Archaea; phylum Thermoplasmatota; class Thermoplasmata; order SG8-5; family SG8-5; genus JAGLQM01. The sequence continues at coordinate 6,503 of DAOVXH010000094.1, read as the reverse complement.
TTGAAACAGTGTCCTGTTCTACATTATCAGCAGTATTATCATCCACCACCCTGAGGTATATCTGGCCAGACATGGCAGGCATTGGCGCGCTGTATGGTGTCAGCGCATCGGAATTGATGGTGAGGGTGGTAGGGGTGTAAACAACATTATCTGTAGAGTATTCAAAGGTGAAAGTGTCATCAGAACCGGAGTTGTGACTGCCGTTCACAAGCAAGGTAAGGTCATCAGCCCCTAGAGGAATAGCAACTGTCTGCCATCTATGTTCCAGAGAATAAGTGCCACCAACCCCGGTCTCGACATGTTGAATTCGAATTATGTCGATTATCACATCATCATTCTGAACGTCTCCAGTGGTATCATCCACCACCCTGAGATATATTACGCCGGATGGTGGGGCAGGGAAGTTCCATGAGTAGGTGGTCATGATATCGGAACTTATTGTGATGCCAGTTGGAGTGTAAGATATATCATCGGATGACCATTCAAAGGTGAAGGTGTCATCAGAGGTACCAGGATTGAACCTGGCATCCACAAATAGGGTAAGAGTGGTGGCACCTGGTGCAATGTTCTGTGTTATCCAGCGATGCTCCAAACTGCTGGCTGCCGGTGTGGCGATAATCTTGGTAACATTGACCAGGTCAATGTATTGATCCTCTTGATTGTTATCTGTTGTTGCAACGAACCTTACCTGGAATCCATTAAACAGATACTGGGCATCTGTAATACCTATTTCCTGATAGTTTATCCATGATGTTACTCCGCCCAGGTTGGCAATGAAGTCCCATGCAGTACCGTCCCAATAGTAGAGAGCAAGGTCGCCGACCTCACTTGCTAATGTTGATTGATACCAGAAATCAACTGTAAAAGAAGTTGCGTCGGAGAGGTCCAAACCAGGAGAGTTAAGATTTCCTGTTATACCATTGCCACCATCAAAATCAGCACAGAGTAATTGATCATATGGTCCAGGGCCAGCCTCACCATCCCAATTTCCAGTTTCTGTCCAGCCAGCCGGGGGCCAGGCCCCTTCAAAGGACTCGTTCATCAAAACAACAGTGGCCGAACCAGCAACACTTACTTCTGTTATTATTTGGGTATTGGAATCTGATGGAGGTAACTCATCAATGTCTGCAAATGTACCAGCCACCGTTCCATGGTATGTTCCGGTATTTTGGTCCCCGGTCACAGTGTAATTGGTGTACACATCTGTTATACCAACAATTACCTCTTCAATATCCTGGGTTCCAGCGCCATGGGTATTGGCTTCGGTGCCAGCTACTGTGCCATGTTCAGCAGGGACAAGGTCCGAGGCTGTAGTGTAATTCGCCCAGGTATCAACACCACCCATACTGCCAGGCGGGTCAATCCAGTTATAGCCACTGTGGCATCCCCAGCACAAATCACCCTCTTTCTGATGACTCATGTCTGTTGCGGTTCCAATCTCATTGAACATTGTTGTCATGTTTCCTGAAAATAAAATATCGGTCCGGTCGTGGCACTCTCCCCCTGCTCCCTGGTATGCACATGTAATGTTCTTTGCGGCGTGGTAATTTATGTCTAACACTTCTGTGCTGTTCCAGTGACATGAACCGCAATCCGAGGTCATCCTGTGAGTAGTATTCAGGGGTTGTGTTGCGGTCTGGTGTCCACCACTCACCCCTCCAAGACGGGATGCAACAACATCCCTGTGGCATCCAGATACTGCATCACCACAGTTCACATTTGTACCATTTACGTATGTATGTACCCTCCCGGGTTTTATCCAGGTATATGTGTTCAGATGTGTTGTTGAGCTGACTTCTACATTTGTTATGCTGTAGGTATTGTCAACTGTAAAGTTGTAATAATCAGGACGCTCAAATGTCGAATTCACATCAAAGCCAGTATGACACACTATACAGGCTTCGTTTCCACCCTCAGCCCAATCATCAGAAACAGCATTGACATACAATTGCTTGTGTGCCTCTGTGTCATATGATAAATTCGTTGCAACTGTCAGATGGCATCCTGCACATTCAGGAAGGTTAGCACCGTGTTCGTCATCAAATCCCAAACCCATGTCCTGATGGCAATCTGTACATACCATATTTTCATGTGGTTCAATATCAGCGGTCACCAGCATGTCCGAGAATTCATCACCTATCTCTGTGTGACATTCCAGACATTCTCTCCCAGTGTTCCAATCATGCTGGCTAGAGAAGAGGGAAACAGTAGTCACGCTGACGGCAATGAGAATCAGGGCAAAAATCATCAATAACATCAAACTATTTTTATGCCATTGTGAACTGTAATCAAAATCTTTTTTTCCATCATCTAAAGAGGTTTGTGATTTGCCTGAGTTCATGGAATCGTCATTAATATCCTGTCCGCCCCCAGGGTCTATCTCAGAGTCCTCATTTTGAACCGGCATCATGTCCATTCCACAATGTATATTAATAGATAACAAAGCATATACCTTTTATGAAATATAATGCTTATGTATTTTTGATGAATAGTTTTTATACCCATGGTTAGACCGAAAGGAATATATTAAGAGAATATATAAGGGTGTTAAGGAGGACAATTAATGCAAATTGATAAGTATAAATTTCCAGACGACCTGTATTACCATAAAGACCACTATTGGGCTAAGGTAGAGGGCGATGTTGTGCTTGTAGGCCTTACTGATTTTACACAGCAACTGGCCGGCACAATCAAGCGTGTCGTGACACTGGATGAAGAAGATGAAGTCGAACAGGACAAGCCTATCGGAACACTTAGCAGTGGTAAATGGACAGGAAAATTGTACGCCCCTATTAGTGGAGAAATCCTAGAGATTAACGAGGATATTGAGGACGAGCCAAAAATAATCAACGAGGATCCCTATGGAGAAGGATGGATAGTCAAGATTGCTCCCAGCAACCTTCAGGGAGATTTGGCTAATCTCAAGAAGACAGGCCCAGAGTTCGAGACATGGATGAAAGGTGAAATTACTAAGTTTACACCTTGATAACAATAAAATCTCCAGTCTACAGAAATATGTCTATTTCTTCAATTAACTAGGGTACTCTTTATAAGATTACCCTTTCTATTTATTCCTATTAGTGAATATTGGTTTGCAGTTTACAGCCCTATTCATCCTCTCTGGCCCCATAATTGCCATGGCCTTCTCAAGGGACCAGTCCTTCTTGAAGAATAAATCGGCCATTTTCTTTGTTTTAAGGGCAGCGTTCAATTCCTTACCCAACCCATTTCTCCATTCAGTTTCATAATTTGTTAATGAGGTTCCTGAGTTAATATGATCCCCAATAACATTGCCTGCGATTCTTCCACAGGCTATTGCAATAGGAATGCCTCCTCCATTTGTGGCCATGACATGGCCGGCAGCATCACCCACAATGACCACATTATCCTTTACAGTCTGAGGAATTGGACCGGATATAGGCACCTGGCCTCCGCTCCAGAATCTTGGTTCTGCATCAAGCTTTTTTGATTTTAAAAATTTCTGTAATAATGATTTTAAGGATATATCTCCGGTTCCTTGCACACCCAATCCCACATTAGCACTACCTTCTTTTGGGATAATCCACGCATAACCACCAGGCGCAATATTGCCAAAATGCATTTCCACTACTGGTTCAAAATCTCCAGGTATTTCACAAAGAACACAAGGAGAGAGTTTTGTTGGTCCCTGCAATCCAACAGACTTAGCCACTCCTGACAAATAACCATCACCGCCTACGATTACCTTTGCTGAGAAATCTCCTTTGCTTGTGATGACATTGCCATTCTCAATTCGAATAAATTTTGTATCGGTTTTCAATTCCGCGCCTATCTGTGTGGCTTTATTCACCAGATACTTGTCAAATTCCCTTCGCTCAACTGAAAAACCATTGAATTCTATCTCATATTGCTTTTTCTTAGGGGATAATATCCTGATTGCTCTGGTCTGTTTTGAAATCATCTTATCTTCAATAGAAAATAAACTGTCCAGGTCTTTAACTCGAGGCATTATGTATTTCAACTCATCAATAGCTGGCAGGAACTCCCCACACTGTACAGGATGTCCAATCTCCTTTCTCTTTTCGATTATCAAAACGTTTAATTGTTTTTTAGCTGCATAGTATGCTGTTGTGCTTCCAGCAGGACCTGCGCCTACAATCACAACATCATAATTATCCATGACCAGACCCACACATTGTCAAATTAATGATTTCTATAAATGGCAAAATCAACAAGACGTTCTAATTTCTCTCTACCATTAGAATCAGGCAATGTCTTAATTGCCTCTTTTGCCTTTTTTCCGTACTCTTCACCCAGCTTTCTAGCATAATCTACAGAGCCCACTTCCTTGATTATTTCGATGGCCTCAAGTATTTCTTCTGTTGTTTTATCTTTATTAACAATCACTTTTTGCAATTTTTCTTTTTGAGAGGGATTGGAATTTTTTAGAGCATGAATTGACAGTATGGTTGTTTTTCCCTCACACAAATCATTGCCGATATTCTTTCCAGTCTCTGCTTCGGTTCCTATGACGTCCAGCAAATCATCTATTATTTGAAATCCTATTCCAAGGTTCAATCCATAGGTTTTAAGGCTGTTTATTTGGTCTTCTGAACCCCCTCCAATAATTCCTCCAGCTTCAGCACAGGAAGAAATTGTACTAGCTGTCTTTTTCTCAATTACTTCCAGATATTCCTTTTCAGTGAAATTTACATTATTAATATTGTTTGATTGCAAAATCTCCCCTGTAATCAATGTAATACAGGAATCCACAATGCTATCTCTTATTTCCATTTCATATTCATTAACAATCTGAATTGCCCTGATAAATAGATAATCTCCAGTTAATAGAGAGTCAGCAATTCCAAATTTAGTATGGGCTGTTGGAATCCCCCGTCTCATGCAGCTCTTATCATTGATATCATCATGAACAAGGGTTCCTGTATGGATTAGTTCCATGGCAGCCGCCAAGGGTATGGCTTTCTCGATATTTTCCCCGTTTAGTGCATTGTATGCAGTCAATAGGACAGCAGGCCGAATTCTTTTTCCACCAGCATTTATAACATGATTGGCAACTTGTTCAATAGAACGTATGCCAGGATTAACAGAAGAATTGATTAAATCATCTACTGATTGCATCTCTTTTAAAATACCTAATTCCTTGTTCAGCATGTTTTTCGACCTTTGATATAAAAGAATGTATATAATGTTTCTCACAAGTCCAGCGTAATATTATGGATGATATTTTTCCCCAAATGAGAAAAGTTGTTCCTTGCTTCGTGGGCATCAACAAAGTATTACTATATCTTTAAATATTCTTTCAATATATTTGTGCTTCGAGGTTACCAAAATGGAAGATGCCAGACCACAAAATTCAAAGATGAAAGCATGGTTTCTAGAGCCTAGACCGCAATTTCTCTTGTTAACAGTTGCACTTGTACTGCTGGGCACTGTTGTGGCATGGTATCAGGTTAATGCATTCAATTTACTCTATTTTATTCTGGCACTTATCGGAATGCTCTTCGCACATATCAGCGTAAATGTGCTGAACGATTACCAGGACCACAAAAGCGGAATAGACATAGACATTAATGAGAAAAACGAGAGAACTCCATTCAGCGGCGGAAGCGGAATTCTTCCTGAAGGATTGTTAAAGCCAAAAAGTGTTTACATGCTTGGTGTTGTTTCCCTGGCTATAGCGTTTTTTATAGGGATTTTTTTCATCTGGACATGGGGCTGGCTCCTGCTTCCCATAATGATTATCGGTGGAATTTCCAGCTATTTCTATTCAACGCATCTATCAAAATGGATGGTAGGCGAGTTCTTTGCAGGACTTAATTTTGGACCCTTGGCAATATTAGGGGCTTATTTTGTCCAAACTGGAACATATGGCTGGGAGGTCTTGATTGCCTCATTGGCCCCGGGAATCCTCACTGCAATCCTGCTTCTACTGAACGAATTTCCAGATGCCAGGGCCGATGAAATCGGTGGAAGAAAGCACCTAGTAATAATACTGGGAAAGAAAAAGGCAAGCAAATTGTACTGCATACTGATGTTATCATCCTATCTGGCCATTCTCTGCGGAGTAATGTTCGGGTTCATGCCTATGTTCGCATTAATTGGCCTGTTTACCGTGCCTATTGCCATCAAGGCCATGAAGGGAGTACTGACAAATTATAATGATAATGCAAAACTTATCCCTATCCAGGCTGCCAATGTCATGGTAGTACTAGTTACCCAGTTCTTGCTAGCTATTGGCTATGTGCTTGCGATTTATATTACATAAATACTGTGTTAGATAATCAGATACTGGCCTATCTTTCTAGAACTCATTGGAAAGATTCTTCACCTGTTCATGAGTATACACTGGCCCATGCTTGCAAACATAGGAATCGCCAATATTGCAACGACCGCATTTGCCAACACCGCATTTCATTCTATTCTCAAGGGTGGTGTAGATCTGGTTCGAATTCCAGCCTAGCTTTTCCAATGCCTGGGTAATGAACTTGATAGCTATTGGAGGT
>DAOVXH010000175.1 GCA_030636255.1 Methanomassiliicoccales archaeon | reverse complement strand
AATAATCCGGGATCATGTCTGAATCAATGTCTGCTGTGATTTGGACGTAGCCACATGGTTCCCAAGATAAGGTTAATACTCCATTGATAGCGCACATATCTAAATTCGGAGCAACTGGTAACGGGGCTTCTGCACCATATTTTTGACTGGTGAATGAAATTCCATCATCTGAACTTCCAGCATACCAGAATTTGTTATCCGACCAGTTAATTTCTATCCATGAAACATAGATAATTCCTGTTGATTCGTCAATGGATATTTGAGGCCATTTTGAATCAGTATCCATAAAACTCAATTGAATTGGAGCATTCCATGAATTGCCTGGTTCATTTATATCAATATCTATATCATTTTTGTAAAATATACATGATTGCCATTTTTGTACAAAATGCTTGCCAATCTGAACATCATTCCTTACCAATTGGCTGTAGACCATGTGGTGGTTTCCGTTTTCATCTATGACAGTTTCTTGCTGCATAATCATTTCGTCAAAGCTACTATTTGCAGCCACTGGCTGAAATGTCATTCCAATCATTAGCATTACACAGAACACAGCAATAGCTACAGTAAAATATTTTATTTTCATGCTCAATCCCCTCTCGGATATATGCCAAATTATTGATTCTCCAAAGGCAAGGGAGAATTGATTAATATGGTTAATAAACTTTGTCTGTTAAATATTAACATACTAAAAAGTAGCAGAATACAAAAATTGAAAAGTGAACGCCCTGCCTGAACAGGGCGTTATTCAGATTACTGGTACTTCTTGCCAATGATTTCCCTGAAATCTGTTATCTTGGGGTTTCCCAGGTCTTCGAAGTTAGTGCTCCAGAAGCCGTATTCCGAGTGGTCGCCGTAATATCCAATGGCCATCATGCCGTGGTCTGATAGTACAATCTTGTCGCCAGGGACCTGTGAAACTATCTCGTCCAGTTCCTTGTATATCATCTTGTTCATCATCTTGTTCCCGAAGTTCAGATGTCCTATCTCGTCTGCCACACTGAAATATCCCAGAAGTAAATCATGACCAGCTGCCAATGCGTCCTCGAATTCCTTTTTCACGATTCTGTGATGTGCAAATGCATTGTCATTGTATTTCTTGCGCACTTCATTCTTCTTTTCTTCATCCTCTGTCTCGAAATATTCTCTGAGAAGAAGGCGGGAGCGTTCATGCTGCTCAAGGTCATAATTGTACCCTGGCAAATCAATTACCTTTGGATTCTTGAACTTGGAGAAGAATGTTTCATCAAGCTCGAACTTGGTATTCCACATTTCCTTATCGCCCTTGGCCAATATATCTGCTTCCTGGTTCTTGCCTGTCATGAAAGAACTCCACAGAACCATTGTCCTTGCCTCTGAGAATTCCGATATGTTTGTTTTACCGTAATGGTCCAGCTTCAGGTTTGGCAGGTCAAATTCCTCAACCAGCTTATGTTCAAGTGCATCAATGGCGATTATGGTCAACATCTATTTCCCTCCGTACGAAATGATGTTTTGCATCTACTTGCCCCCGAGGTCGGTGATTATACCGCCGCCGGCAGTGTCCAGGTTCTTTTCTATGACAAATCTTCCAAGCTCCGGAGTTATGTTGAAATCATCCACAATTATTCGGTTTGTGAAGTTCAGAACAACCTCGCCTACCTCGCGGTTCTCCAGGGTTCCAGCATTTTCCTCTATTAGTTCCATTGTTGAGGAATCGATTCTCTTTTCTATCTTCTTGACAAGACATTTTGCCTCCTGGGTAGCCAGTTTGAAGATAACGGTTTCGCCTGCCTTCAGAGGTTCATTGGCCATCCAGAATAAGTTAGCTTTAATCTCATTGGAGACTACCGGTCCCTTTCCAACATGGCATATTACATGGCCCCTGTCAATGAAGAGTTTGTCTTTCACTGTTATGCCAGTGCTTTCTCCTGCAACTGCCTGGCTTTTGTCAGGATTATTAAATTCCTCAACTGTCAGAACTGTGGACTTTTCACCTGTTGGAAGAACTTCTATCTCCTCACCAGCCTTTATGATGCCTGACTCCACACGACCAGCAAAGATTCTTTTATCATCCATCTGATAAACATCCTGGATAGGATATCTCAGTTCTCCGCCTTGCCTGTCAACAAGTGATTTGAAGGAATCCAGTGCATCAAGTATGATTGGTCCATCATACCATTTCATTTTATCAGACTTTGAGGCGATATTATCTCCATTCTTTGCAGACATTGGTACAATATAGGTTGCCTTTGCCCCTATCTGGGTAAGGAAATCCACTGTATCCTTGGATACCTTTTTGTATCTTTCTTCTGAGAACTCAACCTTGTCCATCTTGTTCATTGCAACAATGACCTGTTCAAGGCCCAGCAGACTGAGGATATATGCATGCCTTCTTGTCTGTTCCTGAACACCTTCATCAGCGTCAACAATAAGTATTGCAGCCTCTGCCTGGGATGCTCCGGTAATCATGTTCTTTGTGAACTCCCTGTGGCCTGGTGCATCAATGATAACATAGTCCCTTTTCTCAGTCTTGAAGAATGTCTGGGCAGTGTCAATTGTTATGCCCTGTGTTCTTTCTTCCTCCAGATGGTCCATGACATAGGCAAATTCCAAATCCTTGCCCAGTGCGTCACAGATCTCCTTCACTTCTTCTATCTTTCCTTCTGGTAGGCTGTCAGTATCGTAGAACAGCCTGCCAATCAATGTGGACTTACCATGGTCGATATGTCCAACTATTACAAATTTCAAATCTTCCTGTTTCATATTATTCACCTTCAGTTTTAGTCATGACCTTTCCCCAGGTCACCCTGTCCCATACCCTCTCGTGGGTGAAGAACAGAATGAATTTCAATACAACTTCAGTTAGGCCGACTCCCAGGGCCAGTGTTATTTCGCCTGTAAATATGTAAACCAGTACAAATGTGGTAATGGATGCCAATATCCTCCATGTAATTGATTTGGCAAAACTCCTCACAGGTGATTCATGTTCATGCATTCCTTTTCCTCCTTACATGTATCCTAATGAGCGGAGCTTCTGCATCATGTAGGCTTTTTCCTTGTCCTGCGCACGTCCGCTTCTTTCTGCAACTGTTGTGGTCTTCAGTTCCTCAACAATCTTGTCAATGGTATCTGCCTCTGATGGAACTGGACTGCAGCATGGTTCGCATCCAATGCTTCTGTATCTCTTTCCATCCTTGGCGTAATAAAGGTCCACAACCGGAAGTTTCTCTCTCTGCACATAGGCCCAGATATCATATTCTGTCCAGTGAAGGATTGGGTGCACACGAATATGCTGCTCTCCTTCCTGCTTTGACTTGTACTGGTCCCATAACTCTGGGGGCTGGTCCTTGTAGTCCCACTGGAACTCCCTGTTCCTTGGTGAGAACACACGCTCCTTAGCCCTTATGCCATGTTCGTCACGGCGAATACCAAGCAGAAGTGCCTGGTAATTTCTCTCCTTAAGAGCCAGTTTCAGGCCGTCAGTCTTGAGCTGGGTACAACATTCCAGCTTGTCCATATTCGGTCCCATTCCATTGGCCAGGGCTTCCTCGTTCTTTGCAATGTCTACCTTGAAGTCCCATTTCTTTGACCACTCGTCCCTGAATTCGTATATCTCTTTGAACTTGTAGCCAGTATCAATGTGTAATGCTGGGAACGGAACCTTTCCGTAGAATGCTTTCCTTACCAACCACATCAATGCCGTGGAATCCTTTCCTATGCTCCAGAGAATGGCAATATCTTTGAACTGCTT
>DAOVXH010000192.1 GCA_030636255.1 Methanomassiliicoccales archaeon | reverse complement strand
AAGGTTTTTCTCAAATCTCCATGTGTTAGCGGCGTTGGAAATGGCAAAAATCACTGGGCAGTAAGTTCGCTCCCGAACATAACCCCCTCATCTGCCGGCCGTGCGCCGTCAGCCCACACAGTGTGCCCGAGCAGGGCATTGTATAAGCAGGAAGCCACCCAAAGTACAACCTATATTTAAAGATAGAGGCTAGAATTGACTTTTTATCCCCCCTTGGATGCCTATAACAACTAGTATTTCTTCTTATAAATATCTTGTTAATATCAACCTAATCACCAACTCTCCAGCGCAACCCCATACCCCTTACAATATCGCTTAACCTTCGGAAACCAGGAATTGAGTTTCAGCAATTTAATCTCCGCCCTGTCTGGCTCCCCCCACTTGCTATTGTTCCGGTACAGTGCAGCATACTTGGGAGCTAGCTCTGGATAATGTTCTTTCATAACCTTCATAAAATAATCCTTCTGGCGACCTGGTTTCAGTGTCATGCCTCCAGGTAAAATGTATTGAACACCTGCCTCGGCAGCACTCTCCACCATGCTTTCCAGGTTTTCATCAGAATCAGAAAGCCAGGGCATTATAGGCAGCATCCAGATGCCTGTGTTTATGCCTGCATCATGGAGTATTTTCAGGGTTTCAAACCTCTCGGCAATGGTGCTGGCTCTTGGCTCGAATATTTCTCTCAGATGTTCGTTCTCCCTGGAAAAAACAATTGACATGCAGACTGTGGCATGGGTATTTTCATTAATCTTTTTCAGCAGGTCTACATCCTTCAGCACCAGCTTGTTCTTTGTCAGCAATTCAATGGGCAGTCCAAAATCATAAACAATCTGCATCATCTTCCTGGCCATGCCTACCTGCTCCTCGGCTGGCTGGTAGATGTCGCATACCCCTCCGGAAATTCCCACAATAATTTTCTCGGGCTGCTTGGGCGGCTCAATTCCCAGGTCCATTAATGTGCCAGTCTTTTTCCGATTCACTGGCAAATAACCTTTCTTTCGGAGATATTGTTCAAGCAGTTCAGGAGCATTTTCCTTGACCTTTAATCGAGAACCAAAATCCTCATGCATGTGATAATTTTCTGCCTTACCGTCGCAGTAAACGCAGTCATGGAAACATCCCTGGTATGGATTCAGGTGAACGACTTTGCCGCCCCCTTGTTCTCGAACCAGGCTTCTTGCTTGATAGTATTCAATTTCCATTCAGTATAGATAATTGATTCTCAGATATAAGTAGATAAAGGAGAAGGCCGAAACTATTCATCCTCATCAGGCGCCTTTGCCTCTTTTTTCTTTTCGAAGCTCATTTTGACTCCATGGGGGGCAAATATCCCTGCCAGTGCCAGGCCCACAAAGGTGAAGGCACAGCTCCAGACAATGATGACAATTGCATCTGGCCAGTCAACAACATAGGATACGTACCAGAGGCAGATGAACAGCATGAGAAACACAATGGAGCTCATAAGTATCTGAAGCGATTCTTTCCTTTCCTTGTGCCAGTTTTCCCTGGTCCGTGGGAACTTGAAGGCCACTGCTATAAGACAGACATAAACCATCATGGCAATTAACAGAATCCACTGTACGGTTGTCATATCAGGTTTTCCTTACCTTGTAGACTTTCATGAAGTTCTGTGCTGAATCCAGGTCTTCTGGAGTAATGGAGCTCTCCACTCTGTCTAGAGCAACACGGAGGTTTTCTGCCGTAACCAATCTATCATGACCATTTGGAGTATTGATGACTGCCATGAGCTTTGCCTCGTCCACAACTGCTGCAATATCTGCATTGGAATAATCCTCGCTTGCATTTCCCAGCTCTTTAATAACATCTGGTGTGACATCGTCTGCCAGTGGAATATCCCTGAGGAATATCTTGAACACCTCTTCCCTGGTATCAGGACTTGGTGGTGGCACATAGAAAAGCTTGTCGAACCTTCCCGGCCTCAGCAAGCTTCCATGAAGCATATGTGGTCTGTTTGTGGTGGCAATTACCAGAATGTGCTCTTTTGCATCCACACTATCAACCTCAGCAAGTATCTGGCCAATTACCCTTCCTGCCTCCGGGTCCTCAATAACCTCCTTGGAACCAATGACATCCAAATGTTCGATTAACACAATGGAAGGAGTTGCCTCTCTTGCTCGATAGAATATCTCCTTGATTGATGGTGCACCATGGTGCTGTCCGCCAATAAGCTCTGTTGCAGAGATTTCCTGAATAGTAACACCAAGGTCATTTGCCGCAGCTCTCATGATATGTTTTTTACCGCAGCCAGGCGGTCCAAAGAGCATCATTCCCCTGCCGGTTTTTAACTTGAAATCTTCAAGAACCTGTGGCTCTTTCACCAGCAGTTCCATGTAATCATGCAAATCTTTCTTTAATCGTTCTGCACCACCAACATCGTCCCATCCAACACTATGCCGGCCAGTCTCTCTCTGGGTCTTGTGCATCTTCCTTTCGAAGTCCATTTTCAGAAGTTCATAGGTCTCCAGCATTGCCAGGGTTATACTTGGCTTGATTATGGAAGCCACATAATTAATGTCTTCATTTGTGATTAGCGCATCCTTGTTCGTATCAATTGCCCGCTTCATTGCTCTTGTGGCTGCCTCTCTTGCCAGGTTTGCCATGTCAGCACCACTGAATCTTTCACACTTTGCAGAGGCGGCCATCAAATCAATTTCGTCTGCAAGCGGTCTGCCCTTCAAATGCACGTCTAAAACCGCAACCCTCTCATTAATGTCTGGCGGCGGCACATAAATTATCTTATCGAACCTTCCTGGCCTCAGCAAGGCAGGGTCAATCATTTCTGGCTTATTTGTTGTTCCAACAAGTATGATTCCTGAAGACTGGTCCATACCATCCAGCTCTGCCAGTATGATGCTTAGCAGTCTTGGTGTTACATCGTCACCTGCATACATGTCACGGTGCTTTGCCATGGCCTCCATATCATCGAAGAAGATGATGCTGGGCTTT
>DAOVXH010000109.1 GCA_030636255.1 Methanomassiliicoccales archaeon | reverse complement strand
GGCTCAGCCTGGAATGTATGCTGATAATTCTGCTGAATCTTGGGCTCATGCTTGCCTATGAACTAAAGCTGAAGAACATAGGTCTAGGGGGCAATCTCACAATAAGCTGGCTAACTGCCTCAATATTCCTGTTTGGCGGCTTTGCAATCATCGATATTTACCCGAATATCATGGCCCCTATCTTCTACATGTTCATTCTCTCGTTCCTGGCAACCCTGGGCCGGGAGATAGCCAAAGACATTGAGGACGTGGAGGGCGATGAAGGCCGTTTTACCCTGCCAATGCGCATTGGAATTCAGAAGGCCAGACATGTTTCCATAATGGCATTCATATTTGCTATTGGGCTTAGTGTGATGCCCTATTATTATGAAATATTCGGGTTCTGGTATCTGATTGTTGTATTGCTGGCAGATGCGATATTTATTTATGCGGCCTATGTACTAGCCGAAAATCCCCACAATACCTCGGAGGGCGCCAAGCTGGGTATGTTAATATCCCTGGTGGCTTTCCTTGCAGGAGTGATATGATGGACACCATGAACTACATATCTGAAAAGCTGAAAACCCAAAAGCTGCACATGATCTTGCTTGACCCTGATGATACAGGTCCAGAGGAAGCTGCTAGCATTTCCAAGATGGCTGTTGATGCCGGCTCAGATGCAATAATGCTGGGCGGTTCAACCGGCCTTACCCAGGAATTGGTTGATGCAACAGTCAAGGCAATCAAAAATGCGGTTCATGTTCCTGTAATACTTTTTCCAACATCAGCCAGTGCTGTATCACTTCACGCAGATGCCATCTATTTCATGAGCCTTCTTAATTCCAAGGACCCAAGATTCCTCTTCGGGGAGCAGATGAAGGCTGCCGCACTTATCAAGAAAAGCGGTTTAGAACCTATTTCCATGGGGTATATTATTGTGGAGCCAGGCATGAAAGCAGGCAGGGTGGGCGGCGCAGAGTGCATAAAGCGGGATGATGTGAAATCTGCAATTGGATATTCTGTGGCTGGAGAACTCCTGGGCATGAAATTTATATATCTTGAGGCAGGAAGCGGGGCACCGGAGCCAGTGCCTTCAAATATCATATCTGGTGTTAAAAATTCCCTTGACATTCCTCTGATAGTTGGCGGTGGAATAAGGCGTGCAGAACATGCAAAGGCAGCATTGGAAGCAGGCGCAGATATCATTGTCACTGGCACGGTAGTTGAGGAAGAAGGAATCAGCCCAGCCTTCACTGAATTGGTGAAGGCTGTGAAGAGTTTTTAGTTCACAGATGTTAGCACTTGATGGCAAACGAACAACTAATAACTGACAACTAACAACTTAAATCATTTTTAGAAAGTATTGATGCACCCTACTATCAAGTATAAGTTCCGGGTGAAATGTCAGTGCCAGAATATTCTTCTGTCGAACCATCACCGGCTCTTTGTCCATAGTGGCCAGCACTTCCACATTCTCCCCAACTTCCACTATTGACGGAGCTCTTATGAACACTCCCATGAATGGGTAACCAAATCCAGGAATTTTCAGAGGTTTTTCAAATGACTCCCTCTGCCGGCCATATGCATTCCGGTTAACTGTAATATCAATGAGTCCAAGTGGTTCAACCTTCCTTGGCCCAACCTCATCCACAAGCTTGCTGGCAAGAACAATGCACCCTGCACAGGTTCCCATTATGGGTTTTTCAGCATCGGCCATATTAATTATTGGCTCGAAGAGCCCGAACCGTTTGAGCTGTTTGACAATGGTTGTACTCTCTCCTCCAGGAATCAGAAGTGCAGATAATTGTGCCAGCTCACCAGGGCGCCGGACCTCAATTGCTTCAGCATCCAGTCCGAGATTTTCAATTGCGAAATTTAACGAGGAAACATGCTCGCCTACATCTCCCTGGAGTGCTAATACACCGATTTTCATTATCATGGGCAATGGGGTGGTGGATAAAAAGATTATTAGAAACAACTTTAACCTGAATGCTTATTCCCGAATCGGAGAGAGTATATGGGCGGAAGCAAGGTACGCACGCCTGTTTCGGGGAAGACAAACTTGTGCCAGCATATTACCAACCGGAAGCAGAGTGGCATTGAGATTATCATGGAATGCGAGATGTGTAGAGAGAGCGGTCTAAAGATTATAGGCTGCTACAGTGGTGTTCTGAAAGCTTTACAACTTGAGGGCATGGCCAGCACTATAATTTTGCGGTCTCATATTGAGAGAAGGTATGACATTCAATCTACCAGGGTAATGAATCAGCTAGCAGAGATACTGAATCGCTCTGACGAGGTCAGAAGCCAAATGTTGGTAGACAGCAGGCGGAGCGAGAAATGTTCTGGATGCCTTAAACCTCTGATTGATAATCTGGACGCACTGAACAAGAGCATTCTGTCAAGAAGGATAACTGGTGCAATGAGGCAGATAAGTCAATTGCCTGGCCGTAATTTTCGCCAGGGCCAGAACTGTGAAGAATGTTCCAGGATGATCAAAATACAATTGACAAGCATTTCAAATATGGCCAGTGACCTTGAAAAAGATATTTTGGCTGGTACACTCAATATTGTTGGAGGGAGTGAATGAGCGAGCGAAGCGAGATTATTCAACAGCACACGACGAAGGAAGGTGATGCAGAATGAAAAAGGATACCATTGTACTGAAACCAAGGAAAAAAGCACCCCAAATTGTCAGTGAGCTAGAGATTAAAGCGCCCAAAACTGCCATTTCCAAGGCAAGTCCCAGGGAACTGGACAGTTGGCTGGAAAAAATGCTCTCCGAAGGTTCCAGAATGAGGCCGGGATTTGCAGATGCATGGGTCAGTCTATTGCCTATTGATGAAGGCTCGAAGCTCGCCAGATACCATGTTGGCACATCCAGAATCGATATTTGCAGCATCCGGGGAGGTGCCGAGACACTTTATCGCATAACCCCCAGGGAATACACCCTGCCAGATGCTGGAATCAAGCTACTTCACATGGCAAAGAAGGAATTTGTTGAAAATGTCAGGACCAGCGCAGGAAGCAGCAATCAAATGAAGAGCCAGCTTCGAAGGGAGGCCAGTGAGACACTGACAGCTTTAGCACGTTCTTCTGGAATGAGCTCCGGCCAATTGGAAGGTGTTGGAGGCATAGAGTTCCTTACCGACGCATTGCTCAGACACACTGTTGGCCTTGGCATTCTGGAATATCTTCTTGAAGACCCAAATGTTCAGGACATTTATGTGGACGCACCAGCAGATGAAAATCCTGTGCACATGATAATAGGGGATATTGGCGGTGGCAAGGCCCATGGCAAATGCCTTACCAATATTATTCTCAGCCAGAGAGAAGTTGAGGCATTAGTTTCCAGGTTCAGATTCGAATCCGGTCGACCATTCTCAGAATCAATGCCAGTTCTTGAGACCGACCTGCACGATTATGATACAAGGGTGACTGTCATTGGCAGACCACTGAGCCCGGAAGGAATAGGTATTGCACTGAGGCGGCATTCCACAGAGCCCTGGACCCTCCCCAAGTTAATAACAAAGCAAAGTTTGAATTCTTTATCTGCTGGACTTCTTTCATTCCTAATAGACGGCCGTTCCACTATTCTTGTTGCAGGAAGCAGGGGGGCAGGAAAATCTTCTCTTCTTGGAGCTTTAATGTTGGAATTTCCATTGAGCCAGCGTATTCTGACCATTGAAGACACACTGGAACTTCCTGGGGCCAAAATGCAGGAATTGGGATACAAGGTTCAGAGCCTTTTTGTCCAGTCAGCAATTGGCGGAACCGGGGACAGAACAGCAGATGATGCATTGCGGGTATCGTTGAGGCTGGGAGAATCTGCAATAGTTCTTGGAGAAGTCAGAGGAAGGGAAGCAAAAACATTGTATGAGGCCATGCGCTCTGGAAGTGCTGGCTCTGCGGTTCTCGGTACAATTCATGGTAATTCCCCGAAATCAGTTTTTGAAAGGATAGTGTATGACCTGGACATTCATCCAGAGGCCTTTTCAGCCACTGATATTGTGGTTGTTTGCGGCCTAGTGCGACCAGGCGGCCGACAGAAACAGGTGCGCAGGGTTACTGTCGTTTCCGAGCTGGTTAAAGGCGGCAAAGAAGGAGAGTTTGCTGATTTACTGGTATATGACGATGCAACCGACTCACTTGTGGAAACCAAGCATTTTACAGAAAGCTCCTCAAAAATAGCTGACATTGCCAGACAATGGGGTTTGACATATGATGAAGCTCTTTCCAATATCCGGGCCAGAGGCCAGATGCGCCAGGAAATGGTTGATGCGGCCCTGAAAAATCAGAATATTTTGTCTCCATCTGGAGTGGTAAAGGCCAATGGCCAGTACTGGAATTTGGTGGACCAGATGGGCTCCGGGGAGTCAGGCAAACTCATGAATCAATGGAATGATTGGTTCCAGAGGAGCGCACCATATGTCTGATAATCAGAATAAGCCAGGTAATGTTTACATTAAATTATGCAAGATTCTGGGAAAGGTGGAACCGAATCTGGAGCAAGCAAGAGACAGAGCCAGAAAAATTAGATTATTAGATGCAGAAGTAAGAGATATAGAAAAAAAGACCAGGATTTTAGAGCTTGCAGGTTCTTCAGATTTCAAATTGGAAAGCAAACTTCAAGACAAAAGAAAAATACTGGCCAAATTGAAACGAGTTCATGAGCAGAAGGATTTCAAGAAGGCCATGAGAATAACCAGCATGGGCCTGAAGGTGGAAGAAGTGGTCAAATTCGCTGGTGTGGCTGCTTTTCTTACTTTGTTTATAGCTCTTCTAATATCTTTAATCATAGGTGTCTGGCTAGGCCTTGACATGTTCATGCTTCTGACAGTTGTTCTTGGAACCAGCATTTCTATTCCACTTGTGATTTTCATGTTTATTCTAAATTATCCTGAAAGGCTGGCCAGAAGCATGGAACTCGAGGCCTTTGGCTCTGCCCCGGAGATTGTCAATTACATGGTAATGTCCATGGAACTTTCACCGTCCATTGACAGGGCACTTCAATTTGCTGCAGATAATGCAGATGGGCCAATGGCCAGCGAATTGCGAACTCTTATGTGGAAAATCCAGACACGTGAATATGCCAGTACCGAAGAAGCTTTGGCAGATTATGCAATGGAACTTGAAGGCTTAAATGAGGAATTAAGGTCTGCAATCTACAATATTCTCAGCGCATCAAAGGAAAGTAGCCGTGACACCATGCGGGCCAGCCTAAGAAGGGCCAGTGAATTGGTTTTAACTGGTACAAGGCAGATGGTGGAAGAATTTTCCGCATCCCTTGCCATGCCTGCCACAGTGTTATTTGCCCTGGGAATTCTACTGCCCATGATAATTGGCTCATTGCTTCCCATGATTTCCATGGGCGGCTTTGATTTTGCCTCGGATGCACCGGTTCAGGATGACTGGCTTCCATCTTTCGGCATAAGCGTGATATTGATGAACATTATTTTTCCGGCATTTGCCTTCTTCTATGCCAGAAGCATTCTTGCTAGGAGGCCAGGAATTCATTCTTTTTCCATGGAATCTGAAAAAACTAATTTCAAAAGAAGATTGCCAGTTGCACTGTTCATAGCAATTGTTTCCATTGGCCTTTCCTGGGTGTCTGGTAGCTATCTGTCATTCTGGGATATTGAATGGTCCATCTCCGCGCTCATTGCTTTGCCTGGCCTGGCTCTGGCAATGGGATATCTTCTTGGCTCTGATGGCTATCAGAAAGATAATATTCTCGAACTGGAAAAACTCGAAGACCAGATGCCGGACATGCTTTTCCAGCTTGGCAGTCGGCTAACAGAGGGCAAGGCAATCGAGCGAGCACTTGAAGATGTGGCATTATCAATGGACGGAACCGAATCTGGAATATTCCTGTCAAGAGTAATCAGCAGTTTGAGAAGGAGCGGCATGGGCCTTGATGAACTATTATTTTCTGCTGAATCTGGAATACTAACAAAACATCCCTCAAGAAAGCTCAGAGCAACCATGAAATTGATTGTGGAAGCATCAGAAAAGAACCCTGAAATTGCCGGGACCATGCTAATGTCCATGTCCAATCATATGAGGGAACTGGCCAATACTGACAAGGACATGAGGCTCAAGCTTCGTTCCACAATAGACAGCATGAAAAATACTGCACTTCTCTTTGCCCCGATAATCATGGGGGTTACTGTTGGCCTCTACCGTTTGCTCAGCCAAACATTCGGGGAAATGAACGGTGCCCAGTCTATGCCTGAGCCATATTTCATCATGGT
>DAOVXH010000112.1 GCA_030636255.1 Methanomassiliicoccales archaeon | reverse complement strand
TATGCCCATGGTAATTTTTTCAGCCTGAATGTCTGTCAATAATTGTGAAGTTCTTTCCACATCCAGCATTTCCCACAGCGTCTTTTCAATTGCCTCTTCCATGATGGGAGTTCCTTCCAGGGATTGCATGACCTTCTCAACATTTATTGAGCGATAATCAGCATCCTTTCGAATTGCTCCGAACTTCTTTGCCACGAATATGAACTTCCATTTGAGATAGCTGGAGCGTTTCAGATATAATCTTAAAAGCGCCTCAACACTTCCCGGCCAGGTGTTCTTCAGCATCTCCACAACAATCTCTGGATTCAGAGGTCTAGGAAGCTGCAAAATAATTCGGTATGCATCAGTGTGCACAACCAAACTCTCGCCCTGCTTGGATATCAAAAGTGCTGCCAGTACCTTTCCAAGTGTCTCATTGACTCTGGAACCGAAGCAGGCATTGATTACCATTAATCTGTCTTCAGTTTCAATGGTTATATTCTGGTCAGTTGGCATTATGCCGTCCTTTTTAGATTGACTGTCCAGGTACTTGTTTACAATATCCTTTGCATCCTTTGCCAGCGGATAGTCCTTGAGGTTTCTCTTGCGCCTTATTCGGCCAACTTCCTGGGCAATGCCATAGGGAACAGGAATAACCTCCCCGGCCCATGATGGAACCGCTCCCAGCTCCTTTGCTGGCTCCACCAAAACAGCATCATCCTCAATATCAACTATCTTCCAGGGCCTTCCACGGACAATGAATGGCGCATCAGGTGTAGCATAGGCAACTACAAACCCTTCGTCCAGGGTTCCGATTATTCTCCTGGTTGTTAAATCTATAACTTTGAAAGTCTTCTCATCTGGAATCATTGAAACATTATCGAAGAAGTGGGTTCTTGAATTCTTGCTCCTTCCAATATAATCCTCACCGAGCCAGACTATCCTCAAATCAAAGAGCTGCTGCACCACAGCGTCAAATGCCTCTCTTTCCAGATCCTGAAATGGATATGCTCTTTTTACCACTCTGAACAAATCGTCAGGATGCCAGTCCTTGGTTTCCATGGCACTGGCAATTATCTGATTGGCCAGCACTGCCAGTGGATTAAAACGAATCCGAGTTTCCTCCAGCTCTCTGGTAAGGGACCGCCTGGCTATTACCGCTGACTCAAGAACATCGTCTGCATTGTCAGATATAACTTCGCCGTGGGACGTTGCCCCGATGGTATGACCTGCCCTTCCCACCCTCTGAATGAGCCTGGTGGCCTGCCTTGGCGAGTTATATTGAACAGTAAAATCTGCCGAACCAATGTCTATTCCAAGTTCCAGGGATGATGTGCATATTAGGCTGTTGAGAACCCCTGCTTTAAAGTCCTCCTCCATTTGTATTCTAATCTGCTTTGAAAGAGAGCCATGATGAACTCCCAGTGGGAAATCCTCGTTCATGATATGAAACCTGGCTGCCAGTATCTCTGCAGTATTTCTTGTGTTCACGAAAAGTAATGTTGAAGTATTTTTCTCAATTAACTCTCTGCATCTTCGAAGCCTGGCTGCTGATTCCGGGTCAGTATGCAAATCATCAGCAAGCTTTGAATCTGATTTAATTGGCTGGGGACATGATACTGTTAGTTTCATTTTTTTCTCTTTGGAAACATTGATTATTTCAACCTTTTTGCTGCCTCCTTTCAAGAACCTGGCAACTTCCTCCGGGGAACCAACTGTTGCTGATAATCCAACCCTGGTGAACTTTCCCTTGGTAATTTCAGCCAGCCTTTCCAGGCCAACGCTAAGCTGTGCGCCTCTCTCATCCTGTGCCATTTCATGAATCTCGTCAATGACCACCCACCGAACATTTGTCAGATGTCTGGCAAGGTTCTTTCCGGTGTACATTATTTGGAAGGTTTCTGGCGTAGTAATCAAAATCTGTGGCGGGTTCTTGGACTGCTTGGTCCTCTGATACTGGGTGGTATCGCCGTGCCTTACTCCAACAGTAATGTCCAGCTGCTCCCCGAACCATTCCAGCCGCCTGAGCATGTCCCGGTTCAGTGCCCTCAGCGGTGTAATATACAGAACACAAAATCCTTCTGGCTGAGTTTTAAGAATATCATCCAGAATCGGAAGCATGGCTGCCTCGGTCTTCCCAATGCCGGTTGGGGCCACCAGGAGTACCTGTTCCTTCTTCAGCAGATGTGGAATTACCTGTTTCTGCGCCTCTGATGGCACTTTAATTTTCAGGCCTTTCAGTGCCTTCTGAATTCGGGGGTCAAGCTCATTAAAGATGCTCATTGGGACTTCTTATATCTCAGACTTAATAAATGCTTTGTAGGGATGGCCGAAACTACTCAAAAGATAATCTTTAATATCTGGCTATCCTGGCCTGGAAGGAACATGACTCATCCAAACTCCGCCCAGATAAGAAAAAGCCGCTTCAGGTTGTTAATAACCCGCATCTTCCTCCTAACAGGAATTGGGTTGATTATTTATGACTATTATCTGACATTTCTAACACCATACTGGAACTTCAAAATCCTCCTGACAATGTTCATCACTGGCTGCGCACTCATAATAATAGCATTCACAGGAAAGTTCTGGCGTCTTGGCAAGTCCAGAAGCAGCAAGAACGGAATCTCCAGGCACGGCGAATGCGTGAACTGTGGGGCATGCTGCCACCTGCCGGTGAGATGTGTTTTCCTGTTCAGGAATAAATGCATGATTCACCGCAACAGGCCAAAGCAATGCAGGGAATTTCCTTCCAAGCCAGTGCAATTAGTGAGCCATAGTTGTGGGTATTGGTTTGAGCCGACAAAATAAAATTATCAACACTAATTGAATAATACATTATGTTAATTCTTTCCATTATTTTTTGCTCTTAGATGCGAGGCATATTCAATGCCAGCTGTCAGAATTAATCGGCACAAATTAATCTGCCTCTTGATGCCCTTGTTCGATACCAGCAATTTAGTTACAATCTTGATATTGTTTATTTTTGACGCCTTCTGCTGCCCATTAACTTTTAAATCGTTCAATTCTGCATCAAAATTGATTGTGGCTCCATCTATTTTTCCGGGTATTACCTCAATGTAATCCACAGTGTTCTTTGTGGTCTTGATGACCCAGCTGGCAATAGGCTTTCCATTGGACCTCATTGTAAGCTGAATTATCTGTGGCCCGATTATGTTCAAGAATTTTGACATTTTTATAAGGGTGTGAACTCCCACTCTCTCGGTGTATCTTTTAACGGATGAATCAGGCGATGCCTCGAAGAACTGCAGCATATGTGTGTTAAAATTATCTCCCTGAAGCTGAGTGCCTGCATCCAGGGAAAATATCATGTCACCTATTCTTTCCATGACAAAATCTGTTATTGAGAGCCTCCTGTCCACAAATTGTTTATCGCCTTCCTTGAGAGGTTCCTTTGCATCCAGGGTCCACATATTATTTTCCTTGATAATTCTCAGGCGTTCCCTTTCAAAAAATGTATCCAGTGTCCAGAACTTGGCCATGCAGATGGAAGCTAGCTCTTCAATTCGTTCACTCGATATATGCTCCAATTTGAATACAGAATGCATCTCATCAAACCGATTCCAATCAGTCTCAAATATCAGCCCTTCTGTGTCCAGGTCATCATAAAATTTTGTGTCCGGGTACGGTGTTGCTATGCCGAATGCGCTGCTGACAATCCCAAGGTTCTTGGCATAAGCTGGAAATTGCAGTATTTCCTCCTCGGTCTGCCCTGGCAGACCAATAACAAAAGTTCCTCCTGCACTTCCTCCCCATTTCTTGATATTGTTAACAGCCGTAATATGCATTCCCGGGTTAACTCCCTTGACTGTATCATTCAGGTCCTTCATACTCGGGCTCTCAATGCCCATTTCAAAGTTTGCAATGCCAACTCCAATCATTTTCCGAACAGCAACCGGATGCTTTGCCATGGAATCAGGCCGGACCTTTGCAATGAAACCTATGTTCAGCTTATGGCTGGCCAGCAAATCACAAAGCCTCTCAACCAGCTCTGGTCTGCCCATAAAATGAGGGTCAGTGATCTCAATACTGAGATGCTTCCCATTATGATGCTTGACTATCTCCAATATCTCCTCCATAACATTCTCTGGAGAGCGGTAGCGCTGGCTGCTATTGCTCATTGTAGGCTCACAGCAGAAGCTGCATCTGCCCCAACAGCCTCTGGAAGTTGTAATCACGTCATGCTCCTTGCCCTTGGCCATAGATAGATAATACTTGTATCGCCGGAGATGCCTGGCAGGGAATGGCAGGCTGTCCAGGTCCTCAACGAATTCCTGGTCAGGATTGTGAATTATTTTGTCGCCGTCCATGTAAGAGATTCCCTTGACGCCCTTTGCATTTCCCTTTATTACCAGTTCCTTGAATGATATTTCCCCCTCGCCACGAACTATAAAATCCACCTGTGGATGCAGGAGCAGTTCGTCCGGAATTGCCGAAGGATGGTACCCGCCAAGAACGGTGGCGATCCCTCGCTTGTGCGCTATCTCCGCTATTTCCAATCCCTCGGAATGCTCTGTTGAGGACATTGAGATTCCGACGAGGTCCGGTTTGAGTTCATCCAGATACTGTTCCATGGTCTGCCGTACTGACCTTGGCTCCATTTCCAAATCTATAATATTAATCTCGTCCACATATTTCTCAATATATGCGGCAATGTACTCGAGTCCTGTGGGAATTATATCAAATGCAAAACTTATCCCATGTCTGCCTGATGGTTTAACTAAA
This sequence comes from Methanomassiliicoccales archaeon, assembly GCA_030636255.1. Lineage (GTDB taxonomy): Archaea > Thermoplasmatota > Thermoplasmata > SG8-5 > SG8-5 > JAGLQM01. The sequence continues at coordinate 1,433 of DAOVXH010000112.1, read as the reverse complement.
AGGATCCTTCTGAATGACACTTTACATCACCTTTTTACTGCCTGTCATACAAAACTTGTAGTTATTATTTTGTACAGTAATATCGGATTTGGGAATTGGAGTGATGTGGGTATTTTTTCGAAAAATGATTTTTACTCAGAAATTGGTTTCGCAGTTCTTCCAAGCTCATCCTGGGCTATCTTCACAGTCTCTTCGGTTATTTCGCCGGCAGTTTGATGATGGAAGTAGGTATTGTAAAGTGCCTGGTACCTTCCTCCAAGCTTCAGTAATTCTTCGTGATTTCCCTTTTCCACCAGCTCGCCCTGCTCGAATACCAGTATCCGGGAGGCATTGGCTATGGTGGTCAGTCTATGGGCTATGACAACAGTTGTTCGGCCTGTGAATAGTTTTTCTTGGGCTGCCTGGACCAGGGATTCCGAGTATGCATCCAGATGGCTTGTGGCCTCGTCAAGAATTAGAATTTTTGGGTCAGATAACATTGTTCTGGCAATGGAGATCATCTGTATCTGTCCGGCACTGAGGTTCTTCCCCTCCTCGAAAAGTACAGTTTCATATCTCTGTGGTAGAACTTCAATAAATTCATGGGCACCAATAAGACTGGACAGCTCTTTTATTTCCTTGTCTGTTGCCGAAGGCTTTCCATATCTGATATTTTCCATTACTGTGCCATTGAACAGGTACGGCTCTTGAGCAATTAGCGCCACAGTATTATGCAGAGACTCCAGGGTGATTGACTTCAATTCTTGCTCACCTATGAGTATCTGGCCCTTTTGCGGGTCATAGAATCGATTGATCAATGCGGCTATGGTGGTCTTGCCAGCACCTGTGTGTCCCACCACTGCAATTGTTTCACCTGGCTTGATTGTGAAATTAATGTTTTTCAGCACCTCGGTATTCTCCAGATAAGCGAAGCTCACATCTCTGAAAGTTATGCCATCACTGTTTTCAGACACCGGAATCACATGAGATGCATCCTTCACTGTTGGCTCTGTCTCCAGAACATCCATCAGCCTGTCCATTGAGGCCATTGATGCCTGGAACTGTGTGGCATTCATGCTCAGGGATAGAAGTGGCATGAAAAATCTCTGAATTAGAATGGTTCCCAGATACACCTGGCCAAGGGTTAGAACCGAGCCTGCGCCCACTGCCAAACCCCCTCCAACAAATAACACAGCTGACATGGCGGCAATTCCAGTTGCCCTGACCATTGGCTGCATCAGAGTCATAAGCATCATGAACTTGAATCCGTGTTTGTAGGCCTCCTGGTTCAGTTCCTTCAATTTTGCAGCAGTTTCTTTCTCTCGATTAAAGGCCTTGGCAACATGCACCCCACCAAGATTTTCAGCAATCTTGCCAGACACTATTCCAACTGCTTTTCTGGTTGCCAGCATAATGCGCTGGCCCACTGTGCCGAACAATACCACTATAATAAT
>DAOVXH010000153.1 GCA_030636255.1 Methanomassiliicoccales archaeon | reverse complement strand
AGGGTCATAGTGCTATTCTCCCCGCCAAACTGGTAATATGCACTGGCAAAATCAAAATCATAGAATTCCATCATGACATTTTCTCCAAGGAATACCATTCTCTCGCCAAAATTAGCTGGATGTCCATTGGCTGTGAAATCACCAACTTCAATGGTATCAAATATTGTAATATTGATTTCCTCCGGCTCAGGTATCTCAGGTGATTCTACCGTTCCTGGCCTGGCATCATCGTAATATACCATAGGATAGTAATAATTGTAATCTATGAACATGACAGTATAATCAGATACTGTACCTGTTGCCTCATCAAGTTCAAAATCAACATAGGTTCCATTTGCGATTCCATTGGAATAATCGAACCCTCCTGGCTCTGGCATCCAGAAATATGGGTCATAATATGCCACATCTATATTATCACCATTGGATGTATCACCATCAATCTCCTGGGCCATTACTCCCAGTGGGATTGCAGTCAACATTGCAAGCGCGACTATTAGTGTCATGAGCTTTTTCATTTTATCACTAATACACGAATTGCGGCTTATCTTTTAAACCCCTTTTGATACAAACATTGAACAGCCTAATACAAACATTGAACGGACTTTTTCACAGGGAGTAGCTTTATTATCTGGATACACCTATAACCCTCGATTCATAGCCAGGAGATAATACAGTATGATAAGAAGGGTAAGAAAAAAGCATTCCAAATCCGAAGTATTAGAGCTAATGCGGCCACTTATCAGCGAATGGTTCGATGATAGATTTGAAGGTCTAACAGAGCCCCAGGCTTTTGCTGTCCCTATTATCCACAGCCGCCAGAATGTTCTCATATCATCGCCTACTGGCTCCGGTAAAACATTAACTGCCTTTCTTTCAATAATCAATGAGCTTATGTACAAGCAGGAAAACGGCGAATTAGAGGATAAAATTTACTGTGTTTATATCTCACCATTAAAGGCACTGGCCAATGACATTAACAAGAATCTCAAGGAGCCACTGGCAGAGCTTGAGGTCCTTGCCGAGAAGAAAGGCCTTGAGAAACCAAAGATACGTGTGGCAGTAAGGTCTGGTGATACCACAAGTTATGAAAGACAGAAGATGGCAAAGAAGCCGCCACATATTCTTATTACCACCCCGGAATCCCTGGCTATTATTCTCAGCACACCGAAGTTCAGCCAAGCTTTGCACACAACAGAATGGTTAATAATGGACGAGATTCACGACATCTGCAGTTCCAAGCGCGGCGTACTTCTCTCAGTCAACCTGGAGCGGCTGGAAAGCCGGCTGGAATACCAGGCAACCAGAATTGGATTATCAGCTACCCAGGCGCCTATCGAGGAGATTGCGAAATTCCTTTCTGGCTATTATGATGATGAACTGCGCCCGGTGCGTCTTGTTGAGGTTGATAGCAATAAACAGGTGGATGTCTCTGTCATGACACCGGTGGAGGATATGACCTCCCTCCCATTCGAGATAATCAATGCCAGGCTTTATGAATCTCTACGTGACATTGTACTGGAGAATACAACCACTCTGGTGTTCACAAATACCAGGAGCGGAACTGAAAACGTTCTGCTGAAACTTACCGAGCTGGGCATTGAAAATATTGCAGCCCATCATGGCAGTCTTGCCCGCGAGACTCGCCTGGATGTCGAGGACCGACTGAAGCGCGGGGAGCTGAAGGCAGCAGTCTCCAGTACCAGCCTTGAACTGGGTATTGACATCGGAAGCATAGACATGGTATGCCAGATTGGCTCTCCAAAGAGCATTGCCAAGGGTTTGCAGAGAATAGGGCGGTCCGGCCACGGGTATGGCGAAATTAGCCGGGGAAAACTAATCGCATTTGACAATGATGACCTGGTGGAATGCGCTGTGCTGGCAAAGAAGGCCAGTGAAAATTATATTGATAGGGTGGATTTGCCGAAAAATTCTCTGGATGTGCTTTCCCAGACACTGGTGGGCATGGCCCTGGAAAAGGTCTGGCATGTTGATGATGCTTATGAGGTGGTACGGAACTCTTACAGCTTCCATGAGCTAACAAAGGAAGATTTCATGTCTGTAATTCACTATCTGGCCAGCCGGGATATGCCATTTGTTTATTCCAAGATTTGGCTGGATGACGAAACAATGGAATTTGGCAAAAAGAAGTCCAGCCGATTGATATATTACCTTAACAGTGGAACAATTCCCGAAGAGGCAAACTATAAAGTATTTTCAGACTCAGGCGGAAGACTGGGTGAGCTTTCCGAGGGATTCGTTGAGAAGCTTTCACCAGGGGATGTTTTTGTTCTTGGAGGAAAGGCATATGAGTTCTCCAAGTCAAGGGGAATGAGCCTCTTTGTGAAGCCAGCAACAGGCCGCCGTCCCACTATTCCATCATGGACCGGGGAGATGCTGCCCAGGAGTTTCGACCTTTCAGTTGCCATTGGCCAATTCAGGGGACAAATGGGTGAACTGGCAGCCCAGAAAAAGGACATGAAAAAATGGTTATTAAAGAACTATCCAATGGACATGGGCGGTGCAAAATCTATCTCATCTTACATCAAGGAGCAGCAAGCCTTCAATTCCAATGTTCCGTCAGCCAGTAATTTACTCCTAGAAGGATACCTGGACCCCAAGGGCAATCTAAACATCATATTCCATTATTGTTTCGGCCGAAGGGCCAATGATGCCATGGCCAGGGCCTATGCAATGGCAGTTTCAAACAAGTTCAATTGTAATGTTTCCATCTCTGTAAATGATGACTGCTTCATGCTGACTGTCCCGAGGCGAATAAAACTTGAGGGACTGGAGAAGCTGGTTACCCCTGACAATATTGTAAAGTTACTGGAGGAGGCAATCCGCGACACTGAGCTTTTCAAGCAGCGTTTCAGGCATTGCAGTACCAGGGGATTCATGGTGCTCCGAAATTACCAGGGAAGGGAGGTGCCAGTTGGACGCCAGCAGCAGAGAAGCCAGAAGGTGCTCCGTGCTCTGGAAGACCGGGACAATTTCCCAATAGTCAAGGAAACTGTCAATGAAATTCTCAATGAGGCAATGAACCTGGAAGGTGCAAGGCAGATTCTCCAGGGAATTGAAGATGGCCAGATAAATGTGAATTATGCTGATGTGTCTGATGTGCCGTCCCCATTCGCCCACAATATAGTGCTGGTTGGAATGTCAGATATTGTGCTGATGCATGACCGCTCGGCTCTGCTGAAAGAACTCCACAGAAAGGTGTTGATGCGGGTGGGCGGGGATGCAGCTCTTAAACCCGAATTCGAGCTGGAAAAGATAAGCCAGCACTTTGCAGATAAATGGCCAGATATTTCAAAATCCCATGATATACCAGAAATACTTTCCCAGGTTGGGCCACTGGAGCTTTTCACAAGAAAGAGTGCTAGCATTTATGATTTTTCTGAACTGCCTGAAGAAAAGTTGGCAGAATGGGCCGGGGAACTTATAGAGTCTAGCCAGGTTGCATCAATATGGGCAGGAAGAAGCCTGTGGTGTAATCCTGATGAACTGGAAGAGATGGCCGGGCTTTATGGCACTGGCAAGAAAGTTGATGAATCTGGAAATGCAATTCTCAAGCTTTTGGAGGAAGGACCAAGAACTTCACTTTCAATTTCCAAGAAGCTGGACACAGACGCAAAGAAAGTCCGTCGGGACCTGGGAACTCTGGAGCGAGCCTATCTGGTAGGCAGGGCCGGCCAGGACAAGAAAGGCAATATTACCTGGGGCATGAGCATTACAAAACCAAAAAAGCCAGGCAAGCGTTTCATGGCAATGCTGGTCTCAAGACACCTGGAGCATTTTGCTCCACTGACACTGGATGAACTTGCCTATGATTTAGCTTTGGAGAAGGATAATCTCTCCACAATACTAATGGAATTGGAAGGCCGGGGAATGGTGTCCAGTGGCTCTTTTACTGAACCTGATTTGCAGTTCATGCTTTCTACTGATAGAGCAGAGCTACAGGGTAAAAAGAAGGGTGATTTGATACTTCAGCCCCAGGTTGAAAACTATCTTTTGACAAAGCATTATCAGACCCTTGAAAACCTGGACCAGCTATTTGACAGATATGGTGTGGCCTGGATGCCCCAGGACCTAATGGGAAGGGGGAAATCCACACTTTACACTGATTGGCTCAGGCGTAGAAAAAATGGCACAATCCTCCACGGAAGATTCCTTGATGGCAGTGTTTCCTATGTTCGTAAAGAGGATGTGCAAACATATGTGAATGCATATCGCCGGGAATCACTCAATGAGGCAGAGGAGGCAATACTCAAAATTATCCAGACCAATTCTGGAATTGATATCTCAGGAATAGTGAAAGAATCTGGCATACCATCGGTGAAGATAAAGGACATCATGGATAAGCTTGACCGGAACATGTTCATTGTGCGGAAATTCATTGACAGGGAAAGCTGGTCATCCACAAATCATTACGAGGCCCTTGAAATTCAACCAGAACCAGAAAAGAAAGATGAGGCTGCCAGGCAAATTATTCTTCAAACATTGCATGCCTATGCGCCTATTCCATTGCGGTCACTGGCCTATGCAACTGGCTTTCAAATGCGCCGGGTTAAATTAATTATTGATTCAGAAATAGCCAGCGGTAAAATTATAGAAATTCAGGTGTCCGAAGGCGGGCGGTCAAAGTT
>DAOVXH010000043.1 GCA_030636255.1 Methanomassiliicoccales archaeon | reverse complement strand
TCCTTTCAAAATGGTACGGTAATGTCATCGGTCTCAATGGTTTCCATGTAACAATTTCCGAGGGAATTACCGGCATTGTCGGCCCCAATGGTGCAGGAAAGAGTACATTCTTCAAGCTCGTAGTTGGCACAATAAAATCAAATGCAGGCGAGCTTCATGTAATGGGCCAGCGCCCCTGGGGCAACTCAAAGCAGCTGGCAAATATCGGGTTCTGCCCGGACTATGAGTTCCTGCCTCTGGACATGACAGGAAATCAATATCTTCAATTCCTGGGCGGCCTCCATGCCATGGAAAAATCTGCTATGCAAAAGCGAATTTTCGAGGTAACCAATATAGTGAAGATGAGCAAGGACATGGACAGAAAAATGGGCGGCTACAGCAAGGGAATGAAACAGCGATTGAAGATTGCTGGCGCACTTTTGCATAATCCCAAGCTCCTTTTGCTGGACGAACCTCTCAGCGGTTTGGACCCAATAGCCAGGCGAGATATTATCAATCTAATCAAGCAATTGAACAAAGAATATGGGCACAATATAATTGTCAGCAGCCATGTTCTCCATGAAATAGAGCGCATGACTCATGATATTGTGCTGATTTACAAGGGTCGGGCAGTTGCCTCTGGCATAATTTCGGAGATACGTAATCTTATCAGCCAGCACCCGCATAATATTATTGTCGAGGGCTTCAAAATCAATGAACTGGCAAAGGCACTGGTTGACAAGGATTACACGGTCTCGGTTGGATATAATGAGAACAGATACAGTATATCGGTGAAGGTGACCAGGCCAGACGACTTTTTCAATGATATGCCAGAGCTTCTGGAGCAGACCGGGGCAAAGATAGAACGAATGTACAGCGAGGATGATAACCTCGAATCAATATTCAAATATCTGGTGGGATGGTGAGATGAGTCTGAACGCTTACATATCAGGAATACTGGCCATATTCAAATACTCCTTCAGAAAGGTACTGTTCAATCGCCGCTGGGTCATTACTCTGCTAATTGCGCTCCTTGTTGCATCCATAATGGGCTATGCTGGTTCCCAGGAAATGGATACCCTGGATGCTGGAGCAAGCATAATGGACATTCTTATTCTATCTTTCATAATGCCTATCATCGCCATGATATACGGCGCATCATTGATACGGAATGAAATAGATGATAAGAGCATCACCCAGGTAATTACCGCACCACTGGACCGAGGAATTTCCTATATTGGCTATTACATGTCCCTGGCTGTCTCCCTCTCCCTGATATTGATTGTTATAAATCTACTGGGCTGGCTAGCCTTCTTCGCACAGAAAGGTTTCAGCACTGAGGCCGTAGAGATACTGGGCGCAATGATTGGCCTGTCAATCATCGGCTCTTTGGTCTATGCCGCTCTATTCCTGCTAATGGGCACAATGTTCAAGCGACCAGTTTACTTTGGGCTGTTCTTTGCGTTCATCTGGGAGGGCTTTATCGGCTCCATTCCCGGCGCCATCAGCGGCTATACAATCAAGCATTTCATCCGTTCAATCGGCGACAGTTGGATTGACTATGGTGAACTGGCCTTCTATGAATCTGCAGATGCTGGCACAGCATATCTTGTCTTGATTGTCATAACCATTGTCTGCCTGGTCATTGGCGCTATTGTGTTCCGTGAGAATGAGTATCCGTAAACTCTGATAATTGCTGTTCAATTTGGGTATTATTTGGGCGTAATTCTGGAAAATTCCTATTATATACCTCAGCCTAAGATGTATTGTCAAAAAAAGACAGGAGTTGAAAAAAATGAACAAAATGATGATTGCCGGCCTACTAATCGGTGTGTTGATGTTATCAACACTTGGTGTAGTAGCAATGGCACAGGAAACAGGAGATACAGATATTAGCCAGGAAGTCTCTGAAACTCAGGATGAAATGTACCTGATAACCCCGGAACAAAATGAAGAAATCAGGGACACCGTACTAACCATGCAGGAAGAACATGCCACCAGGACCGAGATAAGGGAAACTGCCCGGACAATGTCCCAGGACTTTATTGACCTAAACCTCGAATCCTATGGACTCACCGAGGCCCAGATTGATGAAATCCAGGCCAAGATAAATGAGCTAATGGACAAGATGGATGAAATCCACGAGACCAGAGATGAACTGTGGGACCAGGACATGAACCGCATGGACATCCGTGATGAACTTCAACCCCTCAGGGATGATGCACAGGAAATCCGTGCAGAGCTGAAAGATTTACTAGACCAGTATGGAATAATCCCACCGAAAATGCGTGGCTCAGGAATGGATGAAGGCCACGGTCCAGGACAGGGTGGCAGACCAGGCAGGTTCGGAGATTCAGGCGGCTCAGATGGTGAGGGGTTTGGCCCAGGCCAGGGCGGTAGGCCAGGTATGTTCGGCGAACCAGGCGAATTTTGCGACGGTTCCGGCAAGCCTTAATTTCCCATTTTCTCCCATAACACCAATAGAGCAGCCAAAAAACCTGGCTGCTCCCCATTTATACATTCATTCCCAACACTACAAATAGAACAATATCTTATGGTCATTTAATGAGGTCAATCAAACAGCTATTGTGGTGGATGATTGCCGGAAGCGAGGGCGGGCTTAACAGAGCCAGGATAATTAACCAGCTCCAGGACCAACCGTCCAATGCCAATCAATTGGCTGAAATTTTAAAATTAGACTATAAGACCATACGACACCATATTGATGTTCTGGAGAAGAACAATCTAATAACCTCAATGGGCAAGAAGTATGGCAAGATGTACTTTCTCTCCACGATTCTTGAAGAAAACCTTGATGTTTTCACGGAGATTTGGGAGAGAATTGGGAAAAATGACCTAATTAAGAAAAATAATAAGGAAGTGAGAAGATGAGCAAGAAAATATTAGTGGCAATGATAATCCTATTGATAATGACCGCAGGCCTTATTGGGGTACTTCTCGCCAACACGTATTACGATGCCCCGGGCAGGGAATATCCTAATCAAATTTCACCGCCTGACCGTTTAGACCCTGAGGATAGAGACCGTTATATCAGCACAAAAGTAGCATTCTGCATGATTAATTTGGTGTTATCCAGTATCTTGATAATGATCTATGTGAAGGTGTACAGGGAGACAAAAGCGGAATTCACTATTGGTCTGATAATAATGATGTTCTCACTGTTCCTGTATGCTTTGCTATCCAATCCTTTATTGCCAATCCTATTCGGGTACAAGGTGTTTGGAATTGGCCCATTTTCAATGCTTCCAGACCTGTTCTCCATGGTGGCACTGTCCATCTTGCTGTACCTGGGTTTGAAATAGGTAAATTGCCAAAACCTTTTTACCCCTTTCAATCATTGCATAGACAATGAGGCGCTACCAGATACTAACAATCGCCCTGGTCATCCTAATGCTGGCCTCGATAGCCCAGGCCCAGTTAATCCAGGAGCCGCGATTTGTCAATAAGTTCCTGGATGATTTCAGTACCCCTACAATAGTGCCTGGCCAGTCCGGTGTTTTTTCCCTGACTGTGAATAATCCTGACCAATGGAACCTCACCAGCCCAATGGAGAATGCTAGCCTTTCAATTTCAATTTATCAGTATGCCACACTTGAAGAATCATTGCCAGTGTCTGATATTGATATTCCCCCGGTGATTGTGGAGTCCGGTGAGCCAGATATGACAATGGATTGCGGGGACATTCAACCTGGCACCAATTATCCTGTAGAATTTACCATAGACACCGAGAGAAAAACTCCCCATGGCTCATATTTCAGCCAGAGCACCTATTTTGTGCGGTTTAATTTTACATTCACATATGAAAACGTAACCTATACCATGGTCTCCAGAGGCCATTTTGATGAAACCCAGTGGTATCAGCTTACAGAGACCGAGGCTGGCGCCGGAGAGATTAATCAGACATACCTGGCAGAACTGGGCTATGACGGCCTGATTCCTGATTCTGCATTTTCCCTGAAGATTCCAATTCCCATGTGGCCCTTCTATGGTCTGGTGGCACTTACTGGGTTCGTGGGATTCCTTGCCTTTGCATCCTATGTGCTGGACAATCCTGGCGCCTATCCGAAAATTGAAATGAAATTATTAAGGCTCAGCGGGAGACTGGATATTCACAAAAGAAATATTTTGAAGAAGTTTAGGAAATAGGGTCTAGGTGCTAGGGTCTAGGAAAATTAATGAGGCTGGCGGAACTAGAGCCTAGGTCACAACGAAAGAGTTTTATGGGCTTTCGTTCATTTGCTTAGTGAAGTGGAAGAGTGGAGATTTATGAAAGAAAAACCTAATATAATCAACATCTGGCTAGCAATCACAATTATTGTTACTGTTGTCGTCGCTTTAGGGTATATTCTCATTTCAAATAATACTCATCATTACTCAATGGAAGAATGGGATGATATAGTTACGGAGTATAATATCGTTAGAAATTATAACTTAAATTCTCCATTTGACTTCCCTGGTCTAAACCCAGGAGATAAAATCATAATATCTGGCAATGTAACAAACATAACACATAATCAAGATTCAATTGTTTCAGTATTATATCTGGATGATATTAGATTTCAATGGTGGTTTGAAGGAAATTTAACGGAAATTATCTCAATTGATGATGAAGTATCCATCTCATTAACAATAACAACTAACCCAGAATATAATAGCCCTGGAGAAACCATTGCTGAGGTCAACGACTATAATCATATACTGGCTACAACTATATCAATTGATAATTGACCACTCTAACCCTAGCACCTGACACCTAGCACCTAAAATTATTATTAGCACAAAATATAAATACCCCTGCCATGATGCTCTTCTAAGGTGAACAATGCTAGATATGGACATAATGCTCTTTGATTTTCTTCCCAAGATATTGCTATCAATTTTCTGCGGTAGTCTCATTGGATTTGAAAGGGAATTAAAGGATAAGCCAGCCGGAATGAGAACCTACATGTTAATCAGCACCGGCGCCACAATGTTCACCATGATTGGAGTTTATTTTGCAGAGCAATGGGGAGGTTCCGCAGACCCTCTGAGAGTTGCAGCCCAGATAGTTACTGGCGTTGGTTTCCTTGGTGCCGGAACAATCATGTACGCCCGTGGTAGGATAAGCGGCCTTACAAGTGCCGCAGCCATCTGGCTTTCAGCAGCCATAGGAATGTCAATTGGTGTTGGATTTCACATATTTTCTGTGATTGTTGTATTGCTGGCAGTAATATCCATGGTATTCCTTGGCCGCATAGAAAACACCCTTGGCATAAAGGGAAAGAAAAGATACAAGTTCAGGGTATCTGGCACTCCTGAAATAGTGGAACAGTTCCAGGATATGATATACAAATCACCTTCCAAGTTCACTATTATTGAAATGGATTCTGAAGCAATCGAAGAAAAAATAGTTGTGACTGGCTACCTGTCCAGAAAAGAAAAAAGAAATTTCCTAAAGGCCCTTAGGATGCTTAATTGCAATTACAAATTATTTGACGAGTGATTTTATAGGTTTATTGTGTACTCGCAGTATTCATCACCATCAACTGCACACTTTGTTTTTCTGACCTCACCAATGGCATTGGTCATTTCCACTGCACCCTGACAGACACCTATCCAGACATTGCAGGATTCCTTCATGCGGTTTACATCATAGAGCCGTATTACTATGACATTTTCCTCGTCTGTATTGGCCTCAACCCGACCATAGGCATAGACCTCGCTGAAGTTCTTTGGAAATTTCTTGGCCAGTGTCTTTGTGTCAGCGAACCTTACAAGCCATGATAGTATGCCCAGATTGGAAACAATGTACTTACCGCATTCGACAGTGTATACTTCACCTTTCTCTCTGCTGATCCAGCGCAGTATATTTTCTCTGATTTCATCCCTGTAATAATGGCCGTTTTTGAATCCTTCCTCAATGCCTATGTCTTTTACGCATTGTTCGTGTCCTTCTTTTCCCCATTTCTTCTTGATGAATTCCATATATGAATTCAGTATGCTCCCTCTGACACGTCGCTCCATAAAAAACTCCTCTCATACCTGAACAACTTTTTGATTTATACCATTGTCTATTTGCATTATTAATATGTGAGTTAAAGTAACAAACTTTGAACACACTAGCATTGCATTAGACTATTGGCACAAGTGTGATGTTTGGTGTTCCCTTGTCCACATCATTGACAATACCGAATATCATGGTCTTTGGCTTTATGCCGTAGATGCATGGACACTTGTCAATGCTGATAATCTTGAAGTAGGTGTCAGCCATGTTCATTATTTCCTGCGTTAGTCTCAAGCCAGGCTTCAGAATCCCGATTCCCAGGTCCTTTGAAATCTTTATCTTGGCCACTGCGTCAAGAAGGTGCTGTATTGCCACCTCGCCGCCTCTGAGGTATTCCAGGGTATCGAAGCCAGTGAAGTCCATTATTGGCTTATTTTCCGGCCCTCTGAGGAACTCCTGATTGCTCTTCCAGGTTCTCAGTGCCTCGTCAGCATTTCTGGTTCCCAGGGCCATGATATAGGGCGCTGTGCTGGTTGGTGTAAAGTAATCTGCAATTCTTATGTGATTGTCAAATTGTTCTTCTGAGATAAACTTCACCAGGTCCTTCTTCATTGACTCTGCATGGTCTCCGCCAGTAAGGACTGCGAATATGCCCCTATCCTGGGCCATGAAGTTCAGCAGTATGGGAACCACAATAGAGTGATATTCTTCATTTGACACATTCTCGTCCACCTCTATCACATTGTATGAACCAGCGTCATAACCGCCGCCAAGTAGGGCATCCAGGTCTTCAATGCCAGTGCTATACTTACCATTCGTATCTGGTAATGCTTCCCAGGGCCTTATCTCGCCCATGTGCATCTTTAACGGGTCAAAGCTGTTGAACCTGCCACCGTTCAGGGTAATCAAATATGATGGCTGAAGAATCTGGGTTCCTCTCAATTTTTCAAGGAGTATCTTTCTGGTTCTGCGGCCGTCCTTTGACGTGTAGTTCATCTTGACAACACCATCCACAAGATATTCCACCTTTATGTCCAGAATGTCCTCAAGGACAAAGACAACATCAGAGTTTGACCCCTCCACCAGATCCTTCTGGATGCAGGTAATAATCTCCTCATCATCAAGGCTGTATTTGTTTGTGATACCTTCAACGCTATCAATAATTATCATGGACTTGTCTGGAAGATTTGCCTCAACCTGGTCATATATACGCTCCAATTCAGGCATCCTGTTCCTTTCAAGAAGAACTGCCAGTCTTGTGCGGTCCACCTTTGATGGTGGTGCAAGTGGCTCATCACTAACACTTTTCAAAAAGTCCCTGGCACTGCTGAGCTGTTCCATCTTATCTATGTCTGGAGATTCTTCCTCTTCTGCTTCAGAGTGTAGGTGCTGTAGCAACACCCTGCTTGCGTCAATGACTCTGTTTTTCATTGATTCTTTTTCAAGCCAGGGAAATTGTCTGAACAAAGCCTGGTCTGATACTCTGCTTGACAGGTAGAAGCTCTTATTTGGGTCTGCCATGTCTTCAAGTAATTGCAGGGCAAATGTGGTCTTCCCGGAACCTGCTGGCCCCTTGACCAGTAAAGAGCGGCCCCCTGGTTTACCGAAAAACGTTCTGATTTCACTTGGTATTGATATATGATTGGAATTTGGTTTATTCATTCTGCATCACCCCTCTAATCTTTGCCTCAGCTTCTTTTGATTTTATATCCAGTTCTGCCTTGTTCAGGCTCTTGCTCATTAGAACAAGAATTGCCTTGGCCCCTAGGCTCCTGGTAATAAAAGTGCCATGTTCTCCGGCCTCGATGGTGACTTTTCTTGGCTTTTCCCATCCATGGCCAGTGTAAATAACTTCAGATGCACCAAATATTGTAGCCGACAGGGTTGCAATTGTCTCGGCAGATGTTCCATTTGGTAAATGCCACGCTATTGGTGCTCCGCTCCTAGTAATTACTGCGGAAATTTCAACTCCTTGCTCACTTGCAAGAGCATCTAGCTCTTTTGTTAAATCTGCCACTATAGACATAATACTGCCCCCTTTGGTGCAATGTATGTATTACATTTTCGTTATTTAAGGGTTATTACTAAAATTATGATATTTGGCATCTCCGACCATCACTAATGTCTGAAACTATATGTTTTCAGCCCGCTTCCTTAAGAAACATATTTATATATTGGGTATAGTTATGGATGACATATTGTAGGCATGTGAATGTCTGCGACTTTATTTAATATGGCAGGTGAATGGATGAGTTCCATTGTAAAAGAGGTATTAGCCCGTTCAGGTTCAGAGGTGTCCCAGCAGGATGCCCCAACCGAGCAACGTGTGGGAGGACTGAACTCCCAAGACGAGGAATTAGAGCGCATACTGGCAGGTCTCAAGACCAATATAAAGATTATTGGTTGCGGAGGCGGAGGCAGTAATACAGTTGACAGGCTTGTTGAGTCTGGCATTCTGGGTGCAGAGCTTTATGCTTTGAACACAGATGCCCAGCATCTTCTAACTGTCCACGCCCCACATAAAATTCTCATTGGCAGACGATCCACCAAGGGACTGGGCGCAGGTGCATTACCCCAGGTTGGAGAAGAAGCAGCCAGAGAGGCAGATGAGGAGATAAGGGCCGCATTGGCAGGCGCAGATATTGTATTCGTCACCTGTGGACTCGGCGGTGGAACCGGAACTGGTGCCGCACCATATGTGGCAAGTGTTGCCAAGGAAATGGGTGCATTGGCCATTGCAATCTGCACATCACCTTTCAGAGCAGAAGGTTCAATTCGTATGGAAAATGCTGAGTATGGCCTTGATAAGCTGAGAAGTGTTGCAGATACTGTCATAGTTATTCCAAACGATAAACTCATAGATTTAGTGCCCAGGCTGTCTATTAACGCAGCATTCAAGGTGGCAGATGAGGTTCTTATGAGGTCCATCAAGGGCATAACAGAGGTTGTTACCAAGCCTGGACTTGTTAACCTTGACTTCAATGATATCAAGACAATCATGAGAGGCGGCGGAGTCGCAATGATTGGTCTCGGTGAGAGCGATGGCGAGGACAGAGCAATAGAAGCTGTTAATGAAGCTATAGATTCACCACTCATTGATGTGGATGTCACGGATGCAACTGGTGCATTGATTAATGTCACCGGTGGACCGGATATGTCAGTTGCTGAAGCCGAGCAAGTCGCCGAAGTTGTCCAGAGCAGGATAAGCTCCAATGCAAGGATAATTTGGGGAGCTGCAGTTGATCCAGAGCTTGAGGGCATGATCAGAGTTATGATAGTCATCACCGGCGTCAAGTCTAACCAGATGTTTAGTAGACAGGACGAAAGGAGGGGCAGTAGCATCGGTGTTGACCTCATTAATTAGGCCAGCATTTTTAAAATCAAGGTGAGCACATGGTTGACATAGTCGAAGAATCATGGAACATACAGCGTCGTATCGAGAGCCGTGCAAAGAACATGGGCAAGGGAAAGTACGGCAGAGTATTGAAGATGGCCAGAAAGCCGGAAACAGAAGAATACATCAAGGTATTGCAGATAACAAGTCTCGGTCTCTTTCTAATGGGTGGCCTGGGATTCCTGATTTATCTTATCTGGCATACAATGGGCTGGCTATAATCAAGGAGGCAATTTTATGTCCCTACTCGAAGATATGAAGAAAGATGAATTAGATACAAAGGATGATGATTCTCCATTCAAGCCAGCAGACTCCAGGGCACTGAACCTGGTATGCGACGGTGACAGGGAGAGGACCATCACCACCGGTATAACCTCTGATTATAATATCAAGGCAATCTATGACGGTTCCAAGCCTGACAAGGTCAAGCTTTCAGTGAATGTTTTCACATCCGCCAGCCTTGGTGAACACGCAGCAGAATGGCTCATAGAAGTCCATCTGAAAGGCGTGAAGAATCCATGGGAGGTCACAAGGACCAGCATCATGGAAAAGGAAGTCAAGGTAGAACCAAATGAACAGGTTAATTTAACCCTCAAGGTAACCTCACCAAAGGGCGCCAGATATGGAGACACTATCAATGTAGCTCTTATGGCAAATTTGGTTTCCGACCCTGCGGTGAACAGCACAATCCAGACAGCCACAACAGCAAAACAATCTGTACTGGCAATCAAGACCCAGATAGGTCATGAAAGGGCTGTTGCTGATACTCTCAGCTCCAGGGCCAAGGACATTGGAGTTTTATCCATATTATGTCCAGCTCCATTGCGTGGTTACGTGCTCCTAGAGGCAATGAACACTGACCGCCTGGATGAAGTTGTACGCAGTATCAAGCGTGCCAGGGGCATTGTCCAGGGTGAGATGAAGATAGCAGAGATAGAACATTACCTTACACCGAAGCCACTTGTATCAGGCATCGTGGAAGGCGATATTGTCGAGCTCATTGCAGGACCGTTCAAGGGTGAGAAAGCCCGCGTCCAGAACATAGATGAGCCAAAGGAAGAAATTACAGTCGAATTATTCGAGGCATTAGTGCCAATTCCGGTTACTGTCAAGGGTGACAGCGTCCGGGTATTAGAAAAGGAGAAGTGAACAACATGGCAGAAGTTGTAGAAGTGCTTGTTGACGGGGGGAAAGCCACACCTGGTCCACCATTAGGTCCAGT